>JAJCXS010000268.1 GCA_029263335.1 Acidobacteriota bacterium
CGATATCCTCGCCGACGCGATTCACGAGGAGCTGTCGCGCGGCGGCCAGGTGTTCGTGGTCCACAACCGCATCGAATCGATCTACCGGCTGGCGAAGACGCTCAAGGACCTCGTTCCGGAGGCGGAATACAGGGTGGCCCACGGCCAACTGGCCAAGGCCGAACTCGAGACGGTGATGCTCGACTTCGTCGAGGGACGCGCCGACGTCCTGGTGTCGACCGCCATCATCGAGAACGGTCTCGACATCCCGATGGCCAACACCATCATCATCAATCGAGCTGATGCTTTCGGGCTGGCGCAGCTTTACCAGCTACGTGGCCGCGTCGGCCGCTCCACACGGCGCGCGTATGCCTACCTTGTGGTGCCGCCGGTGGATACATTGACGCCGATCGCCAAGAAACGACTGCGAGCCATTCAGGAATTCTCCGACCTCGGTTCGGGCTTCAGGCTTGCCGCCATGGATCTGGAGATTCGCGGCGCCGGTTCGTTGCTGGGCGAACGCCAGCACGGGCAGATTGCCGCCGTCGGTTTCGAGATGTACGCCCGTCTGCTCGAGGAAGCGGTCCACGAACTCAAGGGCGAAGAGTTCGCCGCCGGACCGCGCGCCCAGGTGAGTCTGGGTGTGGATTTGCAGGTGCCGGTGGAGTACGTGGAGGATCCGCTGCAGCGGCTGATGATCAGCAAGCGGCTTGCTTCCGCCGCCACGGCTGCGCAGCTCGAGGCTTTGCAGAAAGAGCTGCGTGATCGCTACGGCCCCCTGCCTGCCGCGGTGGATGAGCTCTTCGCGGTGGCGTCGTTGCGGCAGGCGGCCGAATCCATCGGTGTCCTGGGCATCGAGCGACAGAGCGACCGCCTCGCCTTCCGTCTCGGTGAGCGCACCCCGATCAAGACGCACGAGCTGGCAACGATGCTCGGCGAACGCCCCGAATGGAGTGTCACGCCCCCCGACCGGCTGATGGTCACCACGGGCGTCCGACCGGCGGCCGAACTGATCGGCCGTGCCAGGGACGTACTCGACGCGCTGCCGCTCGACACAGATGATTCTGGCGCTGACGGCGTGGTAGTCTGACCGTTGGCGTTTCCGTCGTTTTCCCCTGTCGTACGGGCCTTTTCGCGGCCTGCACCCGGGGCGACGCGCCCGCCCTATCCGCCAACCCCGCCGCAATCGATCATGGTCCGTTCACAGCACAGCCCACTTCTTTCCGTCGGCCTAGCCGTTGTCATGGCCGCGACGGTAGTCGTGCCGGCGCGTGCCCTTGCCCAGGAGGGCACCGTGGCGGCGGTCGATGCGCTGGCGACCCTCGACGATACGTCGGTCGCAGTGATCAACATGATCCTCGTGCGCGTGAACGGCGACCCGATCCTGCTGTCGGAGGTGCGCGACACAGTGGATAATCAGATGGAACTTCTTCGCGCGAGCCTTCCGGAGGAAGAGATCCAGGCGCAGCTGCCGGCGATCCGCATGAGCGTGCTGCAAGGCATGATCGACGCCATCATGATGCAGCAGCGTGCCGACCGGTTGGGAATCACCATCGGCGCCAACGATGTCGATCGTTATGTTCAGCAGGTACGCGACAACAACGGCTTTGCGAGCGACGAGGACCTGGCAGCGGAGCTCGCCAAGATCGGCATGACGATGGAGGGGCTTCGCGAACAGGCACGCGAGCAGCTCGCACAGAACCGCCTGGTCTTCGAAGAAGTGCAACGTGGGGTGTTTGTCACCGAGACGCAGATTGTCGAGTACTACAACGAGCACCAGGACGACTTCAGAAATCCCGAGCAGGTGCGGCTCGAACAACTGGTGTTCATCGGCTCGGCCCCGCAGCTTGCCGACCAGGCGGCCGCGGCGGCGCAGGAACTTCAGGGCGGCGCCGACCTCGAAACTGTCGGTGGCAAGTACGTGGACGCCACGCCGGTGGCCGACAATGGAACGTTCATCGCGGTCAGCGATCTGACGGAGGCACTCGGCGCGACGGTGCCGAACATGCCCACCGGTTCCTTTTCCGACCCGATTGCTACCAAGTTCGGACTGTCGATCGTCAAGGTTCTCGAACGCACCGATCAGCAGACCGCCACCCTCGACGAGGTTCGCGAGAACATCCGCAATCGCCTGACTTCGCAGCGTTCCCAGGAGCTGCTCGACGCTTACCTGAGCGACCTGCGCGGCGAGACACGACTGGAGATTCTGGATCCGCGACTGACCGGGCTGGATGAAGCCTGGAAGACACAGGAAGCGGACGAGACCGCAGGGCAAAGGTAGCCGACGCGTCGCCGCGGCTTGCCGCCGAGGGAACCAAAGAGGCGAGACACATGCGAAGCAAGATGTTCGGGGTCGGTCTGCTGCTCGTTCTAGTCGCGGCCTGTGCCGGCACGGATGGCGACACCGGCGCTCCAGCGGGAGACGCGACGACGGCGGATACCGGGGCGCTGCAGAAGAACTTCCCGGACCTCGAGTATCTGCAGACGATCCCCGTAGCGTACGAAAACGCCAAGGCTCACCCCGAGGTTCTCGAGAAGATCCCGTGCTACTGCCCGTGCATGCTCTACGGCCACCGCTCGCTGGCCGACTGCCATCGCTCGCAGCACTCGGCGGCCTGTGCGACATGTCTGGACGAGGCCATCATGGCCGGTGAGGTGATTGCCGAGCACGGTGGCGTTGACGACGTCAACGCGATCGCCAGCGAAGTGAAGTCGCGCTATCGCGCCGGCATCGTACGCAACAAGCTGCAGGCCGGCGATCTGCCGGGACTACGTTCGGATGGCGGCCGCGCCTATCTGGCGGCCTGTTCCGAGTGCCACCAGCCGCCCCACCCGGGCATGTACGCGCCCTCCGAGTGGCGCCAGTCGCTGGCGCGCATGGAAGCGTACCTGAACCAGAGCACCACGGTGCAGATCAACGAGGCCACCTGGACCTCGGCGGTGGAGTACATCCGCGAAACGGCAGCGGCGGTACCAGCGGACTTCAACGAACGGTACCAGCAGTCGCTCGCGCAGGCGGTCGAACACCTGATGACGACGGAAGGCGAAGCGGCGAACTACCCGAGCAACCAGGATCCGATCCTGGGACCGGAGTGGTTCGAGCGCATGGTCAATGCTTACCGGCTGGCCCGCGAGATCCCGGCGGATCGGTTGGCGGCTGTACAGTTGAACGACCCGGACCCGAACTGCCCGAACCTGCTGGCCTGTTTGAACAGTGGCGGCATTGTCTCGGAAGCGGCGGTGGATGCGGTGGAGCGGTTGGCGGCTGAGCTGAATCTCGGCAACGACTAGCGGAGACCGCGGCCGGGGCGGAGCTGCGGGCATGTACCCAGGGCGGGCCCGTGGTTAGCGCGGCGGCTCGCGTTCGCTCGAAGCCCGCTTTGCGGTCTCCTCGTCTGAACGCTCGGGAACACCCTACTAATAGCCCACCCTGCCCACATGCCCGCAGCTCCGCCCCGGTCGCGTCACCGAGTTGACGCGTGATCGCGCTGCGAGTTCACGGTAACGACAACCTATTCGGTGGCCGCTGCGAGTAGACGATCCAGTTCGTCGAACCCCGCAGGAGGCAATGATTCCCCAGCGGAGGTTTTTTGGCACGGCGTGTCGAAATTCTGTGCGCTGGGGGGTTCCTAACAGGGAAGAGGGCGAGGCACGCAGCTGAGCTACACCGCTGCGCTGATCACGCCAACAGGGCCAAGACCGGTGTCGGGCTTAACTAGCACACATGAGGGAGCTGCACAGGCAATGACTACCCGCGTCTCGATCGCGCTCTCGATAGTTCTGGCGACAATGACGGCTTGCACTTCACAGCCGAACTCGGCCGCCAAGATTGATGAATGGGTGGGAACGATCACCACCGAAGGCAACGTGACAACCGTGGTCAACCAGTCCGGCTCGGTCTGGGGCGGGGAGGCGCGACTCGTAGAGGAGATGTCCATCGGAGTCGACGTCGGCGAGGACGAGTACATGCTCGGCCGCATCGCGAATCTCTTCGTGGCTGACGGTTTGGTGTACCTAACCGACACCCAGGTGCCCGCAGTTCGCGTCTACAGTACCGACGGGCGGTACGTCCGCACGATTGGCAGGGGGCCTGGACAGGGGCCGGGTGAGTACACTGCGCCGGTCCTCGTGAGCGCGGTCGTTGACGGCACGGTGTTCGTCTACGACCCGAACAACCGCAGACTCACGGCGTTCGACAGCACGGGCGAAACCAGCGAGAGCTGGGACGTTCAGGACGCCGCCTGCTGCGCCTGGCGCATGTCGGTGGCGCCTGACGGCACCCTGTGGCTGCCTGTAGAACAGCACGGCTTCGCCTCGCCCACCGGCGACACACGCCACGGCGCGCGGGCCTACACGGTGGGAGCCGAGCCGCGCGACGAGATCCGCTGGCATCCGGACATCGACTTCCCAATAGACGTCATCGACGTCGGCGGAATGGAGATGACCGTTCCATTCAGCCCAGAATACGCCTGGGCACTATCGGCCGACGGCGGTGTGATTGTGGGGGCCAGCGATCGGTATCGCTTCGAAGTGCACCGCATGGACGGCGGCAAACTCGTGGTAGAGCGAGAGGTCGACCTCGTCCCCGTTGACCCCGACGAAGCAGAGTGGCGTCGAGGCTGGACGCTGCACAACATCCGGTCGTATATCGAGCCAACGTTTGATGCCTCTATGGTCATTCCCGAACACAAACCGGCCTTCGTGGGCTTCGCCCCGGATGCGCATGGCGGCGCCTGGGTGTGGCGGCGAGGGCCAAGCCGTCACGTCGGCGGAGATTGTGTGGAAGACCCCTTTGACACCGACGTCGCGACGGCACGAGACAAATCTTGTTGGACGGCCGACGGGTTCTTCGACGTCTTCGATGGGGATGGGCGATACCTAGGCTGGGTCCGTCAGCCCGATGGCCTTGCACGATGGAATGCTCAGCTCAACCTGTTTCCGATGGGCGACATCGTCTACGCGATCATCGAAACGGCCGAGGGTGTTCCCACGGTCAAGCGCTACGGGCTGGCGCTACCGGGCGAAGAGGCGACGCAGCGGTAACGCCCGCGAGGCAACTTGCCGAGCACGCCGAGTGTCGGGTGGAGAACAACGTCGCTAGCTAGGCGGTGGCAGGGACGAGCGTGCGGATGTCCAACCTCGCGTCCGGGAACGCCAATGGGGTCACGTGGCCTTCCGTGAGTCGGAACGACTTCGCGTAGCCGTCGGTATGCGGCTCGCGGTACAGCTCGAGGGCGTCACAGGTCAGATCCACGATCCATACCTCGGGGATTCCGGCGGCGGCATAGAGCGGCAGTTTGACGCGGCGGTCCTTGAGTAGAGAAGCGTCGGCCACCTCGATGATCAAGAACGTGTCCGCAGGCCCCGGGAGCGCGCTGGCATAGAGGTCGTCGCGGGGTCGCAGAATTGCGAGGTCGGGCTCCGGTTCCGAGTAGCGATCGAGTCGAACGGGCCCCTGGACACTGACGACGATCTGGGCATCCAGTGCTGCGGCCAGTGCGCGATGCAACCCGAGGACGCAGGCGAAGTGACGGCTGCCGATACCGTGCAACTCGACGATCTCACCGTCGAGGAGTTCGAGGCGATGATCCTCGTCGAGGATCCCCGCGCGAAGCAGCCCGTGATACTCGTCCACATCGAAGCGGTGTCGCGTCAGCACGGTCTGTGTTCCCTGGATCATCACTGAACTCCCGACTACGGTACCGCATGACCTATCTTGATGGGCAGAGCAGTGCGGATTCAGGCGGCGGAGCGACGACTGGCGCTGGGGCCCATGGCTCTCTGTCTCATAACCCGAAGGCCACAGGTTCAAATCCTGTCCCCGCTACTCCGAAAGCCCCCGTCGTCTCTGCACTTCCCCGTGCTGGTGACGGGGGCTCTTGCGTGAGCGATATCGCCCACGGTGCTTAGGGCGCCGGGGCTCCGGTGCCGGAGTCTTCGACGTTCTTCGAGTGCTGCACGGAGATGTTGACACCCGTCTCGGCCATCGCCCGGACGGCGTCCGGGTTCACCGCGTGAGGCTCGACGCCGGCAGAGTACGCCTCGATCCGGTCGGCCCACAGGTGGCGGGCCGACCCCTCGGCCATCTGGCTGCGGCACGAGTTGCCCGTGCAGGAGGACAGGACCTTCAGCTTCGGTAACACGCCGACAGCTCCTCGAGGTCCCGCGTCATGATCTCCTCGATCCGCGCGGCGTCCACCGAGGCGGCCGTCTCTCCCCGGGCGGCCTCGGTGACCCACTCGATCGCCGCCCTCGCGACCGGCGACGCCGACGCGCCCGCCAGCCGGTAGAAGTGCCAGCGCCCCTCCTTGCGCCGCCGAACCAAGCCCGCCTGCGCGAGTTGCGCCATGTGCTTGGAGACCGTCGACGGGGCAAGCCCCAGTAGCTCGATGAGCTGGCACAGGCACAGCTCACGGGCTCGCAGCCCCAGGAGGGCTCGCAGACGGGACTCGTCGCCCAGGGCCTTCGTGATTTCCAGAATTTCGTTCATGCGATCGATCCGTCACTTCGCCATGTATAGAATCATTAGCAACAATTCTAGCGCAGGCGAACCGCCCGCATGAGCCTCCAGCCCTGGGAGATCGCCCGATGACCGAATCGGGAACCGTCGCGAAGAGCCTCTCATTTCTCGACCGCTACCTGACGCTCTGGATCTTCCTGGCGATGGCCTTTGGCGTCGGCCTCGGCGTCCGGGCTCCCGCCCTCGTGTCGTGGCTCGACCGGATGAGCGTCGGCACCACCTCGATCCCGATCGCGATCGGTCTGATCCTGATGATGTACCCGCCGCTGGCGAAGGTCCGCTACGAGGAGATGGGCCGTGTCTTCCGCAATACCCGCGTCCTCGTCCTCTCGCTCGTTCAGAACTGGATCGTCGGCCCGATCCTGATGTTCGCCCTCGCCGTCCTGTTCCTTCGTGACAAACCCGAATACATGGTCGGGCTCATCCTGATCGGCCTGGCGCGCTGCATCGCGATGGTGATCGTCTGGAACGAGCTCGCCGACGGCGACACCGAGTACTGCGCTGGCCTGGTTGCTTTCAACTCGGTGTTCCAGGTGCTGTTCTTCTCCGTCTACGCATACGTTTTCATCACCGTGCTTCCGTCGTGGTTGGGGCTCGAGGGCGTTCAGGTCCACATCACGATCGGCGAGATCGCCCAAAGCGTCTTCATCTACCTCGGGATCCCGTTCATCGCGGGTATTCTCACGCGCTTCACCCTAATCTCGATGAAGGACAAGGACTGGTATCACCGCGAGTTCATTCCGCGGATCAGCCCGATCACGCTGATCGCGCTCCTGTTCACGATCGTCGTCATGTTCTCCTTCAAAGGCGACACAATCCTTGCGCTGCCGTTCGACGTCGTACGCATCGCGATTCCGCTCCTGATCTACTTCATCGTGATGTTTCTTGTCTCCTTCGCCATGAGCGCCCGGCTCGCCGCTGGCTACAAGCAGGCGACGACACTGAGCTTCACGGCGGCCTCGAATAATTTCGAGCTCGCGATCGCGGTCGCGGTCGCCACCTTCGGGATCGACCATGGCGCGGCATTCGCTGCGGTGATCGGCCCGCTGGTCGAAGTACCGGTCCTGATCGGTCTCGTCCACGTCGCTCTGTACTTCCGTCGGCGGCACTTCGCGACCGCCGTCGTGGCAAAGGGCCCCTGAGCGCGAGTCGGATCCCGCTGGCGACCTCGGACGCCTGGCGAGCCACTCCCGGCCCACGCACCCGCGAACGAGTTCGCAGGCCCACTCTGCACGTCGCGTCCCAGGACTCAGCCGGCCACGGACAGGGCGAGTTCTTCGACGAAGGTGATGATGGCGAGGAATGAGAGGACGAGTAGACCGATGGCACCGACGGCAAAAATCACGCTCAGGGCGCGGTTCTGGAAGGGGGCGGCGGAGACCAGGTTGCCGAACTGGGTGGCTACCCGGACAGCGACGTAGATCGCGATGATCATGGACGCGAGGTCGAGCGGGGGCGCGTCGTCGAGCCAGGCGCACCCGACGAGGGTTCCGGCGGCAAGTACGCGCAGTAGCCAGGTGAAGAAGATCTCCTCGGCAGGAGCCAACCGTTCGTCGAGAGAGTTAAGCGCTTGCAGCATGGGCTCGGGACACTCCTGGTGCTCGTGCGACGTGGAACCGGCTCACCGTCTCGCCCTGATGGCTTCCGTCATCAACCCGAATCGTTGCTGCCGCTCTTTCTATGCGGGCGAGTATCGCGCGATGAACTTTGCACTGTCAAGTACTTTATGTACGTTGACGGAAGTTCCCATCTTGCTGGCCTCTGCGGTCTGATGCGGTCTAGTGTTGCGGTGGTCGGCCCCCACCTGACGATTCAGGTCGCAAAAAGCCATCCCGGACGGTTAGGAAAGTAGACGACCGCTCGTTGGCTACGACGAGTGTCGCTACCCCCCCTGAAGGAAGCGTAGATAGATGACAACGATGTGGCGCAGGTTGCAGCCGCTACTAGTGCTCACGGCCCTCTTGTCGACAACTGCGGCCGGGACCGGGTCCGCGGTAGGCATGAAGAAGACGGTGGTGAAAGGTCGTGTGACCGCTGTGGACACGGGCGCGCCGATCGCGAAGGCCAAGGTCGCGATTGACGGTGTGGGGAAAGCCAGAACCACGAAGAATGGCCGATTCGTGATCCGGAGCCGCATCGCCTCGGCGGGGACGGCCCGAGTCACGATCCGGGCGCGCGGGTACGTGGTTCGGGAAACGAGCATCGAAGTGCCGACACCGGGTCGGCGGGCCAAGCAGAACTGGAACCTGCTTCCCAAAGTGAGCGAGGAGTTTGATCTCGACCTGTTGGACGCCGTCGCCAGGTCCTCTGGGGTCGTGCGATGGGAACCACCGCTGGTGGTCCGGATTCTGCTCCAGCGTCTGGAGTGTCGCGAACTAGTCAGTTTGGACGACGCAGAGTGCACGGAATGGGTTGTCACGAGCGATCCCATCAGCGCCCGGTGGCTTGAATGGTTTCGGGGCGCGGTCGAGGCACTCAAGCCGCTCGTCGCCGGCCCATCCGGGACCTACACAGTCGAGGAAGTGCAACTGCGTGCCGGAGAGACGATCGCCCGCGAGATGCTGCTTCGGCCGGGGACCTTTACCGTCGGGGAGGTGGCCGGTCGGAACCTCCTGAGGTATCCGTTTCCGCTGCTGCGAGCAAACGGTGTCGCTGCGATTGAGTCGAGTCTCTTCCTTCTTCCCTTCGAGGGCTCCACTTTGCTCGACCCGAGCCGACGGCTGCTCGCCGCTGCATTCGGGTACTATCGCTTCAACGGTTCTGTTGAGGCGTGCGACGGTCTGGCAGATCGGGGACGGCTGTCGTTCTTTTGTCCGGATCACGAGTTGGTGGCCCCGACGAGCCTCGACGCGAACATGGCTCGGGCGATCTATACGCGCGCGATCGGGAACCGCCCACCAGATAGAGATCCCGAGTCGGTGCCGTAAACGCGACTCGTCGGCACGAAAAGCAACTGCGCCTCTGCACGGGTTCGCTGTGCTCCCTGGGCGCACAGAGGTCCAATGATGCGCTTGTTGATCTTCGCTTCCCTAGCCCTGCTATTGTCGCTTGCTCCACAGCATCCACCGGCACAGGGCGAAGTCATGACTCAGGTCGCGCGCGGTACATTCGTCGTTTCTCTGAAGCCGCTCGATTTCGAGGGGGCCGACCCCGAGGCCCGGTTGGCACGGATGTCTATCGACAAGATGATCGCGGGCGATCTCACGGCTACCACGAGCGGGCAGATGCTCAGCGCCATGACGGCAATCGACGGCTCCGCCGGCTATGTGGCGATCGAACGCGTCGAGGGCGAGCTGCATGGCCAACAGGGAACCTTCGTTCTGCAGCACAGCGGCACCATGGATCGGGGAGCACCCACCCTGTCGGTCACCGTGGTCCCCGACTCCGGCACGGGGGAACTGACCGGACTCGAGGGCACGTTCGAGATCGACATTGTCGAAGGCGAGCACTTCTACGTGTTCACGTACCGGCTGCGGTCTGAGTAGGAACGACTTGGCGCTGCCCCGGGGCTAGCTGCAGGTGTAGGACAGCTCGGTCTCTTTCGCCGTGACGATGCACCCGTGACCGCACTCGACGTCTTCGAAGAAGTCGCCAAGACCCACGATAGTGATGGGTGTGGCCAGGCTCGTTGTCTCCGAGATCACGTCGTGCAGGTGGGTGCACGAACAGCCGCCGGCGTGAGCGGGCTCCTGGACACCACCGACGATGCAGCTCAGCGGTACGGTAGCTCCTGTTGGGAGGCTGCCGTGGGGGAAGTTCAGCTGTAGGGCGGCAACGTCGCCGCCGGACTCGGTGCACGCATCGCCGGTTCCGTCGCCATCCGTATCCCCCTGTTGTGGATTGGGCACGGAGGGGCAGTTGTCTTTCCTGTCCACGACGGTATCGAGGTCCTGGTCGCGGGCGTCTGCGCGCCGGTAGCAGTTCTCGGAGCTCGGACAAGGCCGTGCCGGGATCGATCCTGGGAGCTCGAAAGACCGGGTCAAGCCAGACGCCGAAGACTTGGTGGAAGACTCGGCATCGGTTTGATGGGTGCTCACCCGATACTCGACGGTTCGGTTGCCGACCTTGAACTTGAGCCCCTGTTCGGCGATGCCGCCGCTGTCCACGACGGACGTGTAGCTCACTCGATCGGCCGGCAGGCCGATCTCCTGCTTGACCGTGTTGGCGTCGTCGACGGCCGGGCCGGTCATCGTCGACATGTCTCCCGCAGCCGGGTCCGCGTGCGCGGTTTCGCCAGGCGCGTCGCGCAGGTGGTCCAGCTCGTGGGCCAGCGCGTCGACCATCCAGGTGTCGGCCACGCGCTTGCGCGCCGCCGCGTTTCCTTTCAGAAGGTAGTCGGGGATGGCTTCGATCTCGGCCAGATCCAGCGCCAGGAGCCCTTTCTTGGCCCCCGGCCAGGCGCGGCCCGCGAACACTTCTTTGTCGTTGCGCAACACCAGGATTTGGATCTTGCGCCGATGGGCCTTGCAGGCATCACGCATCTTGCGGAACATGTCCTGGGAAAGGGTCTCGGCACTCACGAGCGTGGCCCAGACCTTCTCCGCGTCTGCCCTCCCCTCCGGGGTGTCGCGGTTGATGACCTTTGCGGACTTCGCGGTAATCCTCACCAGGGTCGCTGCCCTGATCGTGATCTTGCACCCACCAGGCCCCTCGTGAACGATCACGTGACCGTCGCGCGCTGGTAGCTTCGCCGGCGCTGCGATGACGACCATGATCGAGAACAGGACGACTGCTCGGGCGAACGCTGGCCAGGTCATCGCAACGTCACCTCGAAGACCGCCCACGTGGCGTGATCTTCGCCGCCGGGGAGCCGGAAGAACTGCCCACCTTCCGCCGCGTACGCTACCCAGTTGAAATCCACCGACGGCAGGTTGTCTGCGGTCGTCATGATCTCGACCACGCCCGTGCCGTCCGGCTGGGTACTGGCGGTAACGTCGCCCACTGCACTGGTGAACGTGCCGGTCGTCGGGTCGCAGGTTGCCGAGATACGCGCGTCGATGCCGAGCCCGCCAGTAGCGTCATGGCGGAAGCCCGTCCGAACGTTCTTGTCGGCATCGACCAGGATGCCGTAGGCGAGACCCGTGGATGTCATGTCGCAGACCGGCGACGCAGCCAACTCGATACGGATCGTTACCGGTCGCCCGACGATCCGCGTCGGGTCGGTCAGGCCGACCTCGGCGATCTGCGCGTAGACAATCTCGATGTGGCTCGGCGCCTGAGCGATCGCGCCCGCGCCGGCGATCGTGCCGACAGCGACCGCACCAAACAGCAGCGTTCTCAGGGTTCGATCCCGCACGGCGCTACTCCTCCAGGCTTCTCGTGCCCATGCAGCGTAGGACGAGGGGGATTCTCTGGCAACTATCCGGGCTGCCTTGCATGTAGTTGCAAACTTTGTTTTATTCTAAAGAGACGTTGGTTCGGAGTCGCGCACGGAGTAGGAATTGGGTCGAGGCGAGCATCTGGGTGAACTCGAAGCGCTGGTTGTTGCGGCCGTGGTGCGGGTTGGCGAGCGGGCCAACGGCACTGAGGTCTACAGAGAAATCGAAAGTCGTTGTGGGCGCGAGCCGAGTTTGCCCGCGGTCCATGTGACCCTCCGACGCCTGGAGCAGAAAGGTCTTCTCGTGTCCACGCAGGGGAGTGTTTCGCGGCGCGGCGGCCGGCCGCGTCGCTACTATCGACCGACCTCGCGAGGGTTGGCCGCGCTCCGTGCTTTCCGTGCGATGTGGGATAGCGTCTGGACTGGCCTCGACCTCCCGGAGACGGAGGCTTGAGCGGGCGCGATCTGCGGTTGCCCCGGCTCTCGCGCATCGTGCTCGAGTGGGCCGCCCGACGGCTCGGGATCGGCGATCTCCCCGGCGATGCGGCCGAACTGTTCGCGGAGCGCGCGCTCCACGAAGGACAACGACGCGCCCGGCGTTGGTACCGCCGCCAGACGCGCGCTGCACTCGGGCGTCTGACGCGATCGCGCGTCTCGGCGCTCTCGTGGGGGAGCGCTGTTCTCGATGCCAAGCTCGGCCTACGCATGCTGGTGAAGCATCCCGGCGTCACCGTCGTCGGCGGCGCCGCGATGGCGATCGGCATCGGCTTGGGCGCGGCTTATCTCGAACTCGTCGACGACTTCGTCAACCCGGTGCTGCCATTCCCCAACGGCGACCAGATCGTCGGTCTCCGCAACTGGGATCTTGTGGCCAGCGAACCCGAACTACGCGCCGTTCATGATTTCGTAGCGTGGCGCGAGAGTCTCGAGGCAGTCCACGACCTGGGAGCGTTCCGATCGGTGGATCGGAATTTCCGCGACGAAACCGGCGCTGCCGAGCCGAGCCCAGGAGCTCAAATCTCCGCTTCGGCATTTCGTATCGTCGGTGTTGCTCCGGCGTACGGACGGCCCCTGGTGGACTCTGATGAGCGGGCGGGAGCTCCACCCGTCGTCGTCCTCGGGTACTCCCTATGGGAGAGTCGCTTTCTGGCCGATCCCGATGTCGTCGGGCGGGAGATACGAATCGGAACAGCGCCAGCCACGGTGGTCGGCATCATGCCCGAGGGGTTCGCGTTTCCTGTGAGCCACGAGTTCTGGACTCCCTTGCGCGCCGAACAGTCTCTCCAACGGGCGCGGCGTGAGGGGCCACCGATCCAGGTTTTCGGTCGCCTCGCTCCTGGCAGCACGCTTGATGAGGCCCAGGCCGAGTTGGCGGCGATTGGCAGCCGCGCGGCGCTGGAACATCCGGAAACTCATGCGCAGCTCCGGCCGCAGGTGATGAAGTACACGGAGCTGTTCGTAGGCGGCGACGGTAGCGGCGAGGCGTACCTGGGACAGATTCCCTTGCTGTTGTTGTTGCTTGTCCTCAGCTCCAACGTGGCCACGATGGTGCTCGCGCGCACTGCCTCGCGCGAGAACGAAATCGCTCTACGCTTTGCCCTCGGTGCGCGGCGAGGGCAGATCCTGGCTCAGTTCTTTGCCGAGGCACTGGTTCTGGCCCTCGTTGCGGCGGCAGTCGGATTGGCGGTGGTGGCCTGGGGAACCCACCGAATCACGCGGCTGCTGTGGGAGATAACCGACGGACAAGTGCCGTTCTGGGTCGATCAGGGGATGAACGGTCGGACCCTTGTGTACGCCCTGGTGTTGGCGGTCGTGGGCGCGTGCGTCGCCGGCGTCATGCCCGCGCTTCGGGCGACTACGGGGCGGCTGCAATCCCGACTCCGCCACTCGGCCGGGCAGGGCGGCTCGGTCTTGCGGCTGGGGGGGCGCTGGGGCGGGTTGATCGCCATGCAGGTAGCGTTTGCCGTTCTCGTGATTCCGCCGGCTGTCGTGGCCATTCCATCGCTGGCCGAAAGCGGCTGGCTGCAGCCTGGCTTCGACGCGGAACAGTACCTCTCCGCCCGACTCGAACTGGAGTTCGACCCGCCATCGATTCAGGCGCGGTCCGCGGAAGATTCGCGGTCACGGTTTACCGGTGTTCTCGACGAGCTGCGGCGGCGATTGCTGGAGGAGCCGGAGGTGTCTCACGTCACCTTCGCCACGCGATTGCCCGGCATGAACCATCCACAACCCGTGGTCGAGCTGGACACTGTCGACGGGCAGCGCGGAGCCGGAAGCATCGTCATGCCCAGTTCGGTGGACGCATCGTTCTTTGACGCTTTCGGGGCGGAGATCCTCGCGGGGCGAGGCTTCAACTCCGCGGATCTCGAGCCTGGCCCAGGTGTCGTAGTGGTCAACGAGCACTTCGTCGCCGAGCAACTCCAGGGGCAGAATGCCATCGGACGCCGTATCCGATATTCGAGCCTGGCCGGCCAGCGCTACGCCATCGGCCTGCCCCACTATCTGCCTCGCGACCAGGTCCTCGACCTGAGCGACTGGTACGAGATCGTCGGTGTCGTCCGGGACCCGGGCATGGACACCAGCAGCGATCCTTTTTGGCCCGGCTGGGGCCCCGGGATCTACCATCCGCTGGCGGATGATGCGATGGGCTGGCGAGGCTCGTACTCCGTGCGAGTCGCGCTGCATCTGCGCGGCAACGCGAGCGCATCCGCGGGGATGCTGCGCGCCGCGGCGCAGTCGGTCAATCCGGACTTTCGCTTGTACGACGTGCTTCCGCTGGATCGACCCGTGGACAACGGCAACAGGTTCCAAGCGCTCGTCACGCGGGTATTCGCCGGGCTCACCGGCGTGCTCGGCTTCGTTGCCCTGCTGATCTCCGCCGCTGGCGTCTATTCCATCATGTCGTTTACGGTTTCCTGCCAGACACGGGAGATCGCGATCCGCATCGCACTGGGTGCGAACCGGCGCCGCATCCTCGCGGAAGTGTTCGCCCGTGCGCTCTTCCAGATTGTCGTCGGCATTCTGGCGGGCACGGCGCTGTGGTCGTACCTGATCGTCTTTCAGCTCGACGGCGCCGACCAGGTCGGCCTGCTGATCTCGGCGGCTGCGGTTCTCTTGCTGATCGGCTTGGTCGCCTGCGGCGTCCCCGTCCGGCGAGCACTGCGGATTCAGCCGGCAAGGCTACTCAGCCAGCTCTGAGCGACGACTTGGGCGGCTGTACGGTGTGGAATGCACCTTACGCTGCGGGCACCCGTGTCATAGCACCGGTCATATGGCGCTGTTACTACTTTGGATATGGTCAACGGACACCCGCGCCCGCTCGTAGTAGCGATGGTCGCGATCTTGCTGTGCTCGGTCGGTGTCGTAGCCGATACGGCTTGTGACTGTCTTGACTGTGCGAGAACGATGGACATGTCGCATGGTGATGGGCACGGTGCACAGATGTGTCGTAACACCGAGGCCGGCACGGGGTTCCGTGTCACGCACGAGTGCGATCACGCTGCCGAAGCAGTGAAGCTCGCAGTAGCGCGCGCCGTGCTGCAGGATGGTCCTGGTCTGGCCGACGTGCTGCCCGAGCAGGAATCGCCGCGCGTGCTCGAGAGCGCAAGGGTTGAGTACGCGGCGGGGACCGACGCTCCGCCACCGCGCGCCTGAGGCTCAACTCCACTCTGATCCGGTCCGTCGCGATCCACGTGGCGGTCCTGTGCGCGTCGTCTGGCGACAAAGCCCGGCGCCGCCGCTCCTGTTGAGATTCTCGCTTCCCCAGGCTCTACCAGTGAATTTTCGAATCGATCTGTGCGCGCGTAATCCGCGTTGGCTGTTTCTTCTTGCTCTTCTCCTGCTGCCCGGTTTGGCGCTCGCGCAGGAGGCGCGGGTTGTCGGCACGATCACCGGTCCGGACGGTGCGTCGTTGCCGATCGCCGAGGTCAGCGTTCTTTCGGCCGCCGACGGCTCCGAGGTCGCCCGGCTCACCTCTGACAGTGACGGCAAGTTCCGCACGGCTGTGTTGCCGGCGGGCAACTATCGACTCCTGGTGACGGCGCCGGGATTCGATCCCGCGGAACTCAGTATTGCCCTAGATGGTTTCGACCATCAGATTGCACTGGCCCTGCGAGTGGCGGGCGTGCGCGAGTCCGTGACGGTCGCGGAGCGCGCCCGGCTGGACATGCTCGGGGTTCCGGGAAGCGTCGACCTGGTGCCGGCCGCGATCATCGAGGACACGCCGGCGCACAACCTCGAAGACGTTATGGCGTTCGTCCCGGGTGTGATGGCGCAGTCGCGGTTCGGGGCCGACGAAAGCAAGTTGTCGGTGCGGGGTTCGGGGTTACGCAACAACTTCCATCATCGAGGCCTCAACCTGCTGATCAACGGCATCCCGTACACCGACGCGGATGGTTTCTCGGACTTCGAGTCGATCGAGCTCATGAGCACCGAGAGTGTGCAGGTCTGGAAAGGGGCCAACGCGCTGCGTTATGGCGGCAACTCGATGGGCGGGGCGATCAACTTCGATACGCACACAGGACAGAGCGCGGCACCGTTCCAGGTGTGGACCGAGGCCGGCGGCTATGGGCTGCTGAAGGGGCAACTTGCTGGCGCCGGAGCGTCCGACAACGCCAACTGGTACGCGAGCATCGCGGGCACCGAGCTTGACGGTTATCGGGAACACGCCCGGCAGGAACGTGTCCGCGCGTTCGGCAACCTCGGATTCAATCTGAACTCAAGTACCGAGCTGCGCTTCGACTTCATGTACGCGAACGTATCGGAGACGTTACCGGGTGCCCTCACGCGCGAGCAGTTGGAGGAGAATCCGCGCCAGGCCCAGGGGGTCAACGTAACCGACGACTACGGCCGCTTTTACGACTACGTCCGCATCGGCGCGAAGCTCCGTCACGACATCAGCCCGAACGCGGAACTGTCGTTCACCGCTTTCGGCAACTATCGCGACATGGTGCACCCGATCTTCCAGGTACTCGACAACACCAGCCGGACGCTCGGCGGTGATGTCGTCTACCGCACCCGCGGCACGCTGGCCGGTCGCGGGAACCGATTGACACTGGGCTTTGCGCCGATGGTTGGCGGCACGGACGAACAGCGCTTCGCCAACGAGGGCGGCCAGAGCGGCCAGCTGTTGTCCGAGTTCGAGAACTCGGCGCAGAACTACGGCTTCTGGTTCGAGAACGAGCACGATCTCGGCACCGAGTTCACGCTCATCGTCGGGGGTCGCTACGACGCGGCGCGGCGGACCTTCACCGACCAGTTTCTTGCCGACGGCGATCGCTCCGACAAGCGCACCTACAACGCCTTCGTACCGAAGGTGGGCTTCATTTGGCAGTCCCAGGCCGCGGTGCAGGTGTTCGGCAACATGAGCCGCTCGTACGAGGTGCCGCTGCTGCTAGAACTCACCAGCTTCGGTGCTCCCGAGTTCATCGACCTCGAGGCTCAGGACACGTGGCAGTTCGAGGTCGGAACGCGCGGTCGAGTCGGCCGGGCGTTTCGCTGGGACCTCGCGGCGTATAACGCCGAGATCGACAACGAGATCATCAACGTCAACATCCAGCCATTCCCATTCGCGCCGTTCACGATTCCGAGCTACCGCAATGCCGCCAATACGCGTCACCGCGGACTGGAGGTCGGCGCGACCCTCACGGTCGACGGCGGCCCGTTGGCTCACCGCGGCGCTCTGACCTGGAGAACGGCCTACACATGGTCGGACTTCAGCTATGTGAACGATCCCGTCTTCGGCAACAACGACCTGCCGGGAGCTCCCGACCACGTGCTGCGGTCGGAGGTTCGCTACGATGATCGTCTCGGATTCTGGGTCGCCCCGGCGATCGATTGGTCGATAGCCGAATACTTCGTCGACAGCGCGAATACCGAGGTTAACGATTCGTACGCGGTTCTCAACGTCAGCGCCGGGCATGACTTCGGCGCCTTCGAGGCGTTCCTTCATGTCGACAACCTGACCGACGTGGCCTACTCGGGCGCGGTACAGGTCGACAACGCGCTGAAGCGCTTCTTCGAAACCGCCAACGGTCGCTCGGCCGTGGTGGGCCTTCGCTGGAAACAACGTTGAGGGGTACACCACGGTTCGTGCTCGTCGCCACCATGACGGTGGCGACAATGACAGTCGCTGCCTGTGCCGGCTCGGGTGGGCCGGCGCAGGTGATCCGCTCGCAGACGCGTACCCTCGACGTCGGGCCCGGAGGTGGCAGCTATCCGGACATCGCGGTGGCGTCTTCGGCGGCGGTGTACTTGCTGAGCACGCAGTCGCAGAAGGGCAATGTGGAGCTACGTATCTCCCACGACGGCGGCGACACCTTTGCCGCCGTCCTGCCCGTGTCGCCACCCGGCATGCGGGCGGTGGTGCACGGCGAGAACAGTCCTCGTCTGGCGGTGACGCCAACGGTGACTCACGTGCTGTGGGAGAGCGTGGGGGAGCGCGGCCTGAATCGCATCAACTACTCGCGTTCGGTGGATTTCGGGCGGTCGTTTCTACCGCCCAACGATGTCACCGCGAAGGCCGAACCGTCTTTCAATGGGTTCGCGACGATGGCGGCCTCGACCAGCGGAACCGTCGGGATGGCCTGGCTGGACGGGCGCAACCCGAGCCGCGACCTGGCGACGTTCGACCTCTATGCGACGGTCTCCACCGATCATGGCGCATCGTTTGACGGCGACGTCCTGGTGGCTAGCGACGTGTGTCCATGCTGTCGACCGGCCCTCGCGATCGCGCAGGACGGCCGCGTCTTCATCGCGTGGCGGCAGGTGTTCGAGGGCCAGGTGCGCGACATCGTCGTGGCCAGTTCCGCCGACGGCGGCCGGACCTTTGGCACGCCGGTGCGGGTCGCGGTCGACGGATGGGTGCTCAGCGGTTGTCCCCATTCGGGGCCTGCGCTCGCGCTCGTCGGCGAGCGTTTGGTCGTTGCCTGGTTCACCGCTGCTGCAGGTGCACAGCCGGGGATTCGAACCGCTTGGTCGGACGACGGCGGCAAGAGCTTCGCCCCCTTCGTTCACGCCTCCGCCGATGTGCTCGACGCCAACCACCCGGATCTGTCGGTGTCCGAGGACGGGCGCGTGGCGCTCTCGTTCCAGGGACGGTCGCCGACGTCGTCCGACGGCTGGTCTCCGCTGCAACCCTGGCTGGTCGAGCTAACCGACGGCGAGCTGCCGGGCGTTCCGATGCCGCTGGCCACCGCGGTGGGAGCGGCCACGTATCCGGCGCTCGCCACCGATGCGGAAGGCCGCGCTCACCTGGCCTGGACCGAGCCCGGCGAAGCCGGCTCAACTCAGGTCGTATTGGGACGAACACGGCGCACCGTCGCCCAAGGAGAGTCGCCGAAGTAGGGCCGCTGGCTACGGTCTTTCGGAGGACTGCGGTTCCCGATATTCCATCTGGGAGATCACCAGCGTGATCTCGCCATCTTTCCCGTAGACGAGCTGAACGGCGCGACCGCCGGGTAATAGCCGTACGAAGAGATGCTCGCTACGCAGGCTGCCAAGCAGGGTTGCGGTCGGTAGATCGATGACATCGAGTCGGCCTGTCACCCAGTTACCGATATCGTCTTCTGCGGGCGCAAGCGCACCCGCCTGACCCGGTACGGGCGTGGAACGCTCTACCCAATCGTCGCGACGCTCGGCGATCGCGACCCAGAGGAGATCTTCGGGGTCGATGGCCAGCGATGAGATCGTCTCGGGCAACGGGTTGTCAGCCGTAATCGCTCCCCGGATGAAGTCTCCCTGGAGTTCAGGGCCCGCGAAGCCGCCAAGTCGCACGCCGCCCGAATCCCATGCTTCTACGAGGTATGCGCTACGGCTCGCGCTGAAGATCCTCCCGGTCTGACTCGCGGCGAGTTGCACCCTGCCGCTGGCGCTTCCATCAGCTCCGGGACCGAACGAAGTGATCACCTCCTCCCCGCGAACTACCTTCAGGGTCTGGGCGGTCACTTCACGGCTCCCGGGAATCTGAGCGACGTAACTGTCCGCGTCCGGGAGCCCGGCGGTTTGCCACATCAAGCCGGGCAGTTGGCGACTGTCGACCATTTCAAACGTGGTCGCATCAAACAGAGAGAGGCGCCGGCTCATTGGATCAAAGACATGCACACGGCCCAGGCCGTCTATGTGGCCTGGGCGCGGCCGCGCGAACTCCCCAGGACCTTGGCCGGGCGCGCCCACCTCGCGCAGGAACTCTCCGCCGGGACCGTAGACGGTGACGACGCCTCGCTTCCCGCCCACCCAGTAGTTGCCGGCCAGGTCGACCACCACGTCATCCATCTCGCCCGATTCTTCGATCAGGCCACCCGCGGGGTCGGTACCGAGGACAGCCAGCGGCGCGAGGTGAAGACAGTCGGCGCACTCTTCGCGTGCGTCGATGAGTTGCAGGATGCCGGCCGGGTCCGGATCTCCGGTCCAACGTAGCGGTCGTTCGGGCCGAGACGCTTCCTCGACGACGCACCCTACACATAGCCCCGCACTCACAGCGAGAAGCAGCCGAATCGGGACAGGGAACTGCATACCCGCACTCCTGGGGTTTGGTGTGGCGGACCTCTACTTCAGTGAACCACGCGGGTCCCGCCTTTACGGCGGTGATTCTCGGTGTGTCGGCCCCGAGCTACGGGTCGAGGCGGCAGCGCTCCGTGATCGGCTCCAGCAGGTCGTGCCTATCGTGGCGACGCCGCGCTACTCGGCGCGGATGGCGTCCATGGGTTCCACCGCGGCGGCGCGGAAGGCAGCCGGGAGACTGGCGAGGAGCGCTACTGCCAGCGCGGCGGTGCCTGCGAGGGTGTAGGCGAACGGCTCGAGCGCGCCGAGTGCGTACCAGAAGAGCCCCAGCTGCCGCACCAGAATGAGCGCGATGAGCAGACCGACCACCAAGCCTGGCGCTGCGAGTATGCAGGTGTCGAGCAGAACCGAGTTGACGATGCGGCGGCCTGACGCCCCCAGCGCGATTCGTATCCCGAGCTCGCGCGTGCGCGCGCCAACCATGAACGCCACGACGCCGTAGATGCCAAGGGCCGACAAGATCAGCGCCACACCGGCGACGATGATGGCGAGGGTCGACTGCTGCAGGAGGTCGCCGATGTTGTCACGAACCAACTCGGTCCCGGTGATGACCGTCGGCCGGCTGAAGTCGGGATCGAATTCGGCGATGGTCTCCTCGAACGCCGTTCTCATCGACTCGAAGTCCGCTGCGGCGCGCGCGATGAGGAACACTCTCGTGGCGGGGTGTTGCGCCAGCGACACAAAGATCTGAGGCAGCTCGGTTTGCATCTGCGATGTGGCGACATCGGCGGTGATACCCACCACCGTGAACACTTCTCTCTCATTGCCTTGAAGGGAAGTGGCGATCTGCTCGCCCAGCGCGTCCTCACCCGCGAAGAGCCGCGTCGCGAGTGACTCCGAGACCACCGCCACTAGCTCGGTGCCGGTGTGGTCGGCTGCGGTGATGTCGCGCCCGCGCAGAAGTGGCGTACCCAGCGTCGCGAGATAACCTTCACCTACCCGTTTCGTGTGCGCGCGGACCCGCGTCGAGCCGTCGGTGCGGAACACGCTGGTGCGGACAGTGTTGTAGTCGAGCGGAACACCGTCGCCCACGGTCACCGAGGTCACGCCCGCAGCCACCAGCAACTTGTCGCTGATGTCGCGCAGAAAGAAATCGGCATCGTCGTCTACGTGGCCACCGTCAGCGAGGTGAATCCTCGCGGCGAACAGCCCGTCGGGCTCGAAGCCGAGGTCGGCCGTTGCGGTGACCCGCGCTCCATGGAACAGCAGCCCGCCCAGCACCAGGAAGGGCAGCGCGATGCCGACCTGAAGTGCGGCGGCCAACCGATGCGTTCGACCGACGCGCCAGCCACCACCGCCCGCGTCGTCCTTGATGGCCGTGACAACGCTGGCGCGACTGAAGCGAACTGATGGCAGCAAGCCGAACACCAGCGTGGTGGTGAGGGCAAGACCCATACAAGCGGCCACCCGCGTGGCGTTCAATCGCAATGCATCGGGGGTCGGCCCCTGCAGCCACCAGGCCAGGGTGGCCGAACCGCTATAGACGACCGCCACACTGAGACAGCCCCCAGCGAACGCCAATACGACGGCCTCCGACATGAGGTGGCTCGCCAGTCGGCCGCGGCTGGCGCCAAGCGCCTGCCGCACGGCGAGTTCCTGTTCGCGCGCCGCGCTTCGCACCAGCATCATGCCCGCGACATTCAGGCAGACGATGATCAGCACCATGCCCGCCGACCCGTAGAACATGGTCTTGATGACCCGCATCTCCACTTGTTCGTTGGTACCGACGCTGCTGTAGGGCAACGCGGACGCTGCCCTGTATTCGTTGCTCGCGGCATACTGCTCGGCCAGGCCCGCCATGATCGAGGACAGTGAGCGGTTGGCATCAGCGAGGGTTGTTCCGGGCGACAAGCGCGCGAGGACGCGCAGCCAATCGCTGTGTCGGTCTTGCCGCAGTCCGTTCGCGCCAGCCAGCGCCGGGTGCTCGCGCAGAGGCACCCACACGTCGACAGGGCTCGCGGCGCGGCGGTTGAGGTGCCCCCGGAATTCCTCTGGCGCTACGCCAACGACCACGTGCTCGACGCGATTGAACACCAAGACGCTGCCTACGATGTCGGGATCGGCTTCGAGGCGGTTCTCCCAGAGACGGTGGCTCACGACGATGACGGGCTGCGCGCCGGAGTTCGCGGCGTCGCCAGCGTCGAACACTCGCCCCAGCGCCGGTGCGATACCGACCGAGGTGAAGTAGTTGACGGAGACGTACATGGTGGAGACGCGCTGCGGGGCGATGCTGGAAGAACGGAGCACGCCGTTGTTGATCGCCCAGCCACTGACCGCCATTCCGGTATCGGCATTGCGCAGGTCATCGAAGTCCGGATAGGACCAGGTTTCGATCGCCCACTGACCGAACTGCGCGCGCAGCGGCCCCTGCGGGTTGACGACCACCTCGACAAGACCGTCGGTGTCGACCCCCGGCGGCGTGGCGAAGAGCATGCCCATGAACATCGCGATCGCGAACGCCACGCCGAGCCCGACGCCCAAAGAAACAGTGCAGACGGCACTGAAGGTCGGTGCGTTCCTGAGCGCTCGTGCTGCGTGACTCAAGTCGCGGCCGAAGCCTGTGAAGAGGTCGCCAAGGGTGCGGATCAGTCCGGCGCGACGATGGCGGCGGCGCTCACCGAGTCCAGCGCTCACCATGTTGAGACAGGCGGCGACGGCAAACCCAAGTGCCTTCCAGCGCCCGTGCTCGCGAGAGTACGCCGCCAGACCATGATCGAAGCTCTCGATCATCTCGGCCTGATACTCGTCCCGATGCGCGGCAGGGAAGGCCCGCAGTGTCAGGGCGTAGGCGCGTGTCAGTACGCGTCGGGCAACGCTCACTCCGCATCTCCGAAGATGCCTTGTGCCTGTGCGATATCCAGCAGCGCCCGCCCGCGTTCGGACTCGGCACGCGCGACGTCGCGGCCAAAATCGGTGCGGCGATAGTATCGACGCTGCGGTCCGCCACTGGCTGCGTCAGCGGGCCTCTCGAGCTTCTCGATCAGGCCATCGTCGACCATGCGCGCTAGCGCGGCGTAGAGCGTTCCCGGAAGAATGGCCTCGCGACCT
>JAJCXS010000269.1 GCA_029263335.1 Acidobacteriota bacterium
GGCCAATGACGACCTCACGCGAGTGACCGAGCAACTGCTTGCCGAGCACCCCACCACCTTCTTCAGCGAGGGGCCGAACGTGGTTCGGTTGCACGATGAGATCGTCGGAGACGTCAAACCGACCCTGGCGCTGCTGGCGACCGCCATGGGTCTCGTTCTCCTGGTGGCTTGTGTCAACGTCGCCAACCTGTTGTTGGCGCGCAACGCGTCACGTCATCGAGAGCTGACGCTACGCGTCGCGCTGGGCGCGTCCCGCGGCCGGGTCGCTCGGCAGCTGTTCGCCGAAGCCGCGGCGCTGGGTTGTGCGGGCGCACTGTTAGCCAGCGGCCTTGGGTTCTTGCTCGTACGCGCGCTCAAGCTCGTGATGGTCGAGCAGCTGCCTTTGCTGGCGGCGGTGACCATGGATCTGCGCGTGATCGTGTACACGGGCCTGCTCGCGGTTCTCACGGTTCTACTGTTTGGGCTGGCGCCGGCGTGGTACTGCACGCGTCGCCAGGCCACAGGTAGCGTGGCCGCCACGACCGGTAGTGCGGGCAGTCGTGGCGAACGGCGTGCCCTGTCGCTGCTGGTCGGCGTCGAGACGGCGCTTGTCCTCGTCTTGCTCGTCAGTGCGGGTCTCGTGCTGCGAACGTACGCCAATCTCTCGGGTGTCGACGCCGGTTTCCCGACCGCCAGCCGGCTGGCGGTGGAGATCGTCTTGCCAACATCCTCCTACCCGGCGGCAGGCGACATTGCAGCGTTCTTCGAGCAGGCGATCGAGGAGATCGAGCGTGTCCCCGGCGTCAGTTCTGCGGCGGCGACCTCTAGCCTGCCGCTCTCGGGGAAGGGCATCACGATCCGTGCCCCGGCGGCGGAGGGAGAGGATCCTCCGGATCCGCCCATCGCGATGGGGTGGGATGCGGTCACCCCGGGCTACTTCGCCACCATGGGGATGCGAGTCGTAGCCGGCAGAGGGATCACGGCCGAGGACGGCGTCGGTACCGAGCCGATCTGGATCATCAACGAAACGCTAGCGCGGAGTCAGTTTGGTGATCGCGATCCGGTCGGCCTCTTCTACGCGAACGCCCAGGGCAACCGCTGGCGCATCGCGGGGATCGTCTCGGATGTTGCGCACCTCGGACTCGACGTTGCGCCGCGCCCGGCGATGTACCAGCCGCAGGCGCAGGCGGGCTTCCCGTGGCCTGCGGTCGAGGTCGTTGTCGTCACGGACGTGCTCGATCCGTTGGAGTTGGTCCCGTCGCTACGAACGGCGATTGGACGAGTCGATCCGCTCCAGCCGATCGCCCAGGTGCGGACACTGGACACGGTTCGAGACGGCTCCTTGGCCGAAGAAAGGCTGCGCGCGCTGTTGTTCACAGCCTTCGGCTGCACGGCGCTCCTGCTGGGGGCCATCGGCATTCACGGCGTTGTGGCTTATGGAGTCAGCAGGCGGGTTCGAGAGATCGGCGTTCGGCGGGCCCTCGGCGCGCGCGGCGTCCACATCCGGCGCCTGGTACTCACGGCCGGCCTGACTCCGGTGATCGTGGGTTGTGCGGCAGGCGTTGCCATTGCGATCTTCTCGGGACGACTGCTCGCCGGTTTGCTCTACGACGTGGCGCCCACCGATCCGGTGGTGATGGGGGGCGTTGCGGCGATCATCGTCGGCGTAGCCGCGCTGGCAGTGACCGGGCCGATGTCGAGGGCCCTGAGAGTGGATCCGGCCCGCACGCTGAAGCGCGACTAGGCGCGAGAGGTTACCCGCAGGGCGCGGCGACGCGTTCCCTAACGCCGATCGGCGAGCCGATGTAGAGCGACACGTTCTCCCCGCTGGCGCTTACTGCGAATGCCCACGCCATCGCCTGCGCCGCGCGCAAAGCCTCCGTGAGTTCGTCCCGCTGCCTCGCCGCCCGCCCGGGGGACAGACTTCTGGCCCCGTCTGTTGCCGCCTGATCGATGATCTGCAGGATCACGTCGACGGGATCGCCTATTGCTATCATCAGATTCCGCTGGTGCCAGGGGCGCGCCCGAAGGGACGCACGCCATGCCTTCCGATCGATGTCGATTTCGACCGTCCGAGCCTCTGTTACACGGTCAAGAAGCGCCCCCGCATCCGTCACTTCCACCCACGCGGATTCCGTCGATCGGTCGTCCGCCGTCGGCGCATCGGGGGCGAGAGGGTCAATACCGAGTACCTCGAATACCGCCCGCCTACTGTGTGCCGCAATCGGCCGGCCAGACTCCAAACGCTGCACTGTCTTCGGTGCCAATCGAGCACGCTCCGCCAGGTCGGCTTGGCTCAGCGCTGCCTGTTGGCGCATCCTCCGGACCATCGCCGCTACGACTGCTTCATCCCCTATTCGCATAGCCTCACGCTAGCCACTCCTCCAAGCTTGCACAATCCCTTGGCGCGGACAGTTGCCGGACAGTTGAAGGATTTTGGCGGGTGCCGGCCAACGCGGACGCGACGGAGCCGATTGCGTCCCGGCGGTCGCGGTCACTAAGCTCTTCCGACCGACACCAAACCGGGGTCGCAACGCTCCGCCGTTGCGACCCCGGAACGCCGCCGGAGGCACCGTGGCTCACCGACGTTTCCTTGCTCCCGTTCTAGCTCTGTTCTGTCTGCTGGGCGCCGCCACGCCGCAGGAACCCGCCGATCTCGTTCTCCGCGGCGGCCGTGTGGCCACGGTCGACGATCAATTCACCGTTGCGGAAGCGGTTGCGGTGCGTGGCTACGAGGTCGTGGCGATCGGGACCGACGAGGAGATCGCGGCCTACGTCGGAGCCGATACCGAGGTCATCGAACTCGACGGTCGGCTCGCGATTCCGGGCTTCATCGAGGGGCACGGACATTTTCTCGGCCTTGGCCGCGCCAAGATGATTCTGGACCTCAACGGCGTGTCTTCCTGGGAGGAGACCATCGCCCTGGTCGAGGCGAAGGCACGCGAGTTGGAGCCTGGCGAGTGGATCTTCGGCCGTGGCTGGCACCAGGAGAAGTGGGAACACACGCCGATGCCGAACGTCGACGGCGTGCCGTTGCATGACGGGCTCTCGGAAGTTACGCCCGAGAACCCGGTGATGCTGACGCACGCCAGCGGGCACGCCGCGTTCGTCAACGAGCTTGCCATGCAGCTGGCGGGGCTCACCGACGACACGGAAGACCCTGAGGGCGGCACCATCGTGCGCGACGCCAGGGGTCGTGCCACCGGCATGCTTCGCGAGACCGCACAGGGAGTCGTGCGCCGCGCCGTCAGTGATGCCGGCGAGATGAGCGATGCCGACCGCGACGCAGAGTTCCGCCTGCAGGTGCAGCTAGCCGGTCAAGCCGCTCTCGAGAACGGTGTGACCAGCTTTCACGACGCGGGCACCGGCTTCGGCGGTATCGATCGGCTGCGCCTGATGGCGGAGGCCGGCGATTTACCCGTTCGTCTCTACGTCATGGTGCGGGGCCAGTCGAACGCGGCGATGGATACGCGTCTGCCCGAGTACCTGATCATTCCCGAGGGCAACGATTTTCTCGCCGTGCGTGGCATCAAGCACTCGATCGACGGCGCCCTTGGCCCGCATGGCGCCTGGCTGCTAGAGCCCTACGAGGACCTGCCCGAGAGCGCCGGACTCGAGACGACGCCGGTCGGGCTCATCGAGGAGACCGCGGCGATCGCCCTCAAGCACGGGTTCCAGCTCAACACCCACGCCATCGGCGATCGTGCCAATCGCGAGGTGCTGGATCTGTACGAGCGTGCCTTCACCGCCGCCGGCGTCGACAGCCACGAGCGCCGCTGGCGTATCGAGCACTCGCAGCACCTGCATCCCGACGACCTGCCGCGCTACGCGGGTCTCGGCGTCATTGCCTCGATGCAGGGCATTCACTGCACCTCGGACGCCCCCTGGGTGTTTCGGCGGCTGGGTGCGGCGCGCGCGGAGTCGGGCGCCTACATGTGGAGCGACCTCATCGATTCGGGCGCCGTGGTAACCAACGGCACCGACGTTCCGGTGGAAGACATATCGCCGATCGCCAGCTATTACGCTTCGGTCTCGCGGCGCACAGCCGACGGCGAGGTGTTCTTCGGCGATCAACGCATGACCCGGGAAGAGGCGCTGCGGTCGTACACGACCTGGGCGGCGTACTCGGCGTTCGAGGAGCATCTCAAAGGTCAGCTACGACCGGGCATGCTGGCCGACATCACGGTGCTGTCGCAAGACATCCTGGAGATTGCCGAGGAGCAGATCCCGGCGACCCAGATCGACTACACGATCGTCGGCGGCGAAGTTCGATACCGGCGCTAGCTTCTGGCCCTAGAAAGGGCCGTCTGCGGCGTTATCGGAGCCTTGAAGGTTCCGATGACCGTCGGCGGCTCCGATGCCTTGCATCCGTCCCTTTCTAGGGCCAGAAGCTGGCTCGGGCGGATGTCATCGTGGGCTGTCGAGAGTCCGCTACTCTTTCGGGCGGCCGAACGGGTAGACGCCGGTGCGGCGGATGAACGGTAGCGACAGTAGCCACGGGATCGTTTGCCGGTCGTCGCGGATGTGACTGACGCCGACGACCATCTCTTCCTGGCCAGCTGCCGGCTCGGGCACATAGGTGCCGAAGAGGCGATCCCACCAGGGCAAGTTGAAACCGAAGTTGCTGTTGCACTCGGCCCGCTTCACCGAGTGGTGAACCCGGTGCATGTCCGGGGTAACAAGAATCCAACGAAGCGACGTGTCGAGTCGGGTGGGCAGGTGAATGTTGCCGTGATTGAACATGGCGGTCGCGTTCAGCAGCAGTTCGAATACGAGAACAGCAAGCGCCGGCGCCCCGATCAGGGTCACCATGACGATCTTGATGAGCATCGAGAGCAACATCTCGATCGGATGAAAGCGCGTGCCCGTGGTCACATCGAAGTCGATGTCCGCGTGGTGCACCATATGCAGCCGCCACAAGGCCGGGATCGCGTGGAAGATGACGTGCTGCACGTAGATGGCGAAATCGAGGATGACCACCGAGGCAACTACCGCCACCACTTGCGGCGCGGCAAGAACGTTAAAAAAGCCCCAGCCGCGCTCGGCGGCCAGCAGCGAGGCGCCTACCGCACCAGCGGGCAGCAGCAAGCGCACGAGGACGGTATCGAGAGCCAGCAGGCCGAGGTTGCGACCCCAACGCACCGGCTTGCGTGTTGAAAGGTCGCGGAATGGCGTGGCCATCTCCCACAGGGCAACAGCTGCAAAGACGCCGAAGAACGCCAGGAGCCGGACCAACGGCTCGTTCCGCATCAGTTCCACGATCAGCCCTCCGTGCGATGGGGCGACGGCGACTGAGTCTAGCAGTCCGACGAGTCGGTACTCGTCTCGTGCAGGCGCTTCCTCCAGGAAGGCTCGCCTAGGCGATTACGCCCCAGTCTTTCGCCGCGAAACCCTTCTCGGGAAACAGTTCCCCGGGCGTCGTGTTGCCGGCGCGCTTGCTCATGACCTCGTTGATCACGTCGCGGTAATCGATCGTGATCCCGAGGTCCTGGCCGTCGTAGAGTTGGTTCTTCTGCAGGCCGGGCCACTGAGTTAGCACGCGGCCCCCGGCCACGCTGCCGCCCATGGCGAGCATCAGGGAGCCGTGGCCGTGATCGGTGCCGCGCGAGCCGTTCTCGAAGACATTGCGTCCGAACTCGGTCATGCACATGGCCGCCACGTCACTACGGTTGGACGCCCACATGTCCTTGTGGAAAGCGGCGAGAGTCTGCGAAAGATCTCGCATCAGCCCGGCCATGTACCCAGTCGCCGGACCTTGTTCCTCGTGCGTATCCCAGCCCTCGACATCGATCGCGACAGCCTCCACTCCGATGTCGGCTTTGATCAATGCAGCCGTGGTCTTCATCGCATAGCCGAAGTCGGTGTCGGGGTACTTGGCCTTGCCCTTGGGCTTGTATCCGGAGAAGTTGATCTGCTCCAGCAGATCGATGGTCTGCAGGGTGTTCTCCGCAGCGGTCTTGAGGGGGTCGGTGTACGGCGCATACATCGCCGCCAACGCGGTCATGCGGTCGTTTTCCGATTGCGAGCTGCCGTCCAGGCCGAAGTCCGCCAGGTCGGTGATCGCTAGAGTTTCGGGACCACCCACGAGCGTTCGCGGCATCCCGTATCCGATCCCGATCGCTCGCAGGACGGCAGATTGCAGGGTTGGCGCAGTGGATTGGAGGTGTCGTCCCAGCCAGCCCGTGAACAGGCTGCCGGGGTTGCCTTCGCCGACTTCCATGAAGTGCATCGCTTCGAAGTGCGAGCGTGTCGGATTCTCCAGGCCACAGGCATGTACCACCAGCAGATCGCCGTCGTCGTACGCATCCATCAGGCTGGTCATATCGGGCGGGAAACCGAAATCGTCATCGAGGGCGGTGACCTTGTTGGGTCCGCTCGCGTCCGGTGGGGCGATCGCGATCGTCGGTCGCAAACCGTAGTAGGGCTTTTCGTTGAACGGCACGCACATCGACAGCGAGTCGACGCCGCCGCGCAGAAAAACCGACACGATGACGTCGCGACCGGCCTTGTGCGAGTCTGCGAACGCCAGTCGCGGCAGCCAGCCGGGCATTGTGGCCGCGATGGCCATGCTGCCGCCCACGCGCATGAAGTTCCGTCGCGATACCCGCCGGTACTCTCCGCACCCACAGTCGTGCTTGTCGTGCTGGCTCATCTCAATACTCCTGGAACTCAGGTGCGGACACGACAAGGCCAATCGCCTCGCGTACGCGGGTGCGGCTCTTGCGCTGGCCGAGGAATTTGTTCAGCGCCGCGCGTGTATCCGCGCTCATCTGGCCGTTCAACAGGAGAGTGTCGAGACGATTGACGATCTTGCCGGTGCTGCCGGAGGGGTCGTCGATGGCCGGGTCGAATGCCACGGTCTCGTCATCGGCCAGCGATGCTGCGTAGTCCCAGCGGGAGATGAGCAAACTGGACCACCATTGCGAAGTGTCCGGGTAACCGTTCGGCGGTGTCCAGGTGAAAGGCAGATGCCCGGCCGCCGACAGGTGGCCGAGGATCCGGTTGGGGGCCTCGACGTTGCCGCCGAGGGCGCGGAGCGAAGAGACGACAAGATGGAATGGTCGCTTGAGTTTCGGGGTCGCCGACTGCATTTGTTTGGCGCGCAGCGCCGTGCGCACCATCGTACGGATGTCGCCGTCGGTGCGTTGGTATGCCTTGCTGACCTTGCGCACGAGCTTCTTGGAGGGCTCGTACCCATGCAGCCATCGCAGCATCTTGGTGGCGATGAAGTCGGCCGTCTCCCTGCGGTTCGCGAGGATGTCGATGACCCGTTCGCCGTCGTCGATGCCGCCGCCCGCCGGGATGGTCTTACCGAGTACCTTCTTCTTGCCCTTGTCATGGTCCCGCTTGGAGAAGCGAAAGGTGCCAAGCTCGCCATCGCCGGAGCCTCGATAGGGTGCGGTCCAGGTCCATCCGGTGAAACAACGGGCGACTTCCTTGACGTCTGTTTCGGTGTACCCGTTGTCGGCACCCATGGTGTGGAGCTCCATGAGCTCGCGCGCATAGTTCTCGTTGGGATGGTTCTTTTCGTTCGTGTCGTTGGTCAGATAGATGAGCATCGCCGGACTGTGAGCGCTGGCGGAGAGCATCGACGGGAAGTTGCCGAGCGCGTTGGCACGACCGACCGTGCGCTCGTCGACGGGCTTCAGGAACTCCATGTAGTCGCCGAAGATGTCGATACTGAAATGGTCCGCCCAGAACACGGACATGCGTTCGAACAGCTGGCGCGGGCTGTACAGCGCCCGGAATAGAGTGGCTACCCATAGTTCGAAGATCGGGATGAAGGGGTTGTCCTCGAACTCGTCGTGCAGCTGCGCCGCCGTCATGGCTAGGGTCGGCAGGTTTTCCAGCAACGAGTCTTCGAGGGCGGAGTTGTCCAGCCGGGTGTAGTCGAGCTGTTCGTCGAGCCACGCCTCGTAGCCGATGTTGTCTATGTGGGCGTAGTCATCAACCGTCGGCCCCATCGTTGCTCTACGCAGGAGCGTCGCCTCGGCGTTGCTCACCATCTTGGCACCGGCGCGGGAGTTGCCCTGGCCGGCGGTCCTCGCTGCAGCGGCAATGAGTGCGAGTTCTTGCCGAATGCTGCGTGGAAGTGGCACGCCCCGCTGCGGGGTGCCCGGAGGAAGACCGCCACGGGGGCGGGACAGAGCCGGGTTTCCCGGGCCAAACCACCCGGAGTTCATTCGTTCGCGCACGGCGCCAGCCTACTCCTCGTGCTCAGAGCCGCGCGCCAGGGCTGCGCTGACCACATCCGGGGGGACCCAGGAGCAGGCAACGCTATCAAGCACGAGTCGCCGCGCACAAGGTGTGCTGAAAACTGCAGCCGTCAGCGGGGGCCACGCTTCGCTGCACTGCCGTGCTGCTATCCGGGCCGCGAGGCGTCGGCTAGCGGTTCTGGAGCGACGCCAGCGGGTTTTCGAGCATCCACACCTCGGCCCGATACGCTCCGGCGGTAAACACTAGCCGGTCGCGTTGCGGGTGCAGCCTGACCTCTCGAATATCTGGCGGCAGTTGCAGAATCAGCCACGCCAGACTCTGCCCATCAGCGGAAACCCAGCCGAGGGAGTGGCGGCCGTCCTCGGCACGCACAAACAGCAACCCCTCGCCGCCGTCCGTCCAGCCGGAGAGCGTCAGCGCCTCGCGGTCGGTGCCGAGGGTCGTTACGTCGGTTCGCCGCCCAGTCGCCACATCGAGAAACTGCAGCCGCCAATCGGCATCGCGGCGACGGTTTCTCGGCCGAATCGCCGTGGCGAGTTGCCGGCCGTCGGGAGAGAACTCCATGTCCGCGACACCGTCGGAAAGGATGTCAGCCAGGAGCGTGACCTCGGCGCTCGTGTCGAGGTGGCGAACGACGAGATCGCCTCTTCCCGCTCCAGCGTCGGGACGGAAGTAGGCGAGGCTCTCGCCATCCGGTGAAACGACCGGCGCCGCGGAACAGCCGCACGATGTTCCCGACCAACCCGCCAGAAGTTCACTCTCGGACGAACCCGTATCGATCGAGTAAACACCCCACTGGTTGTCCCTGCTGAGGGCCTCGGCGATGAGCGTGTCGCCTCCAGGGTGCCAGCGTGGTGGCAGGATGCGGCGCAGCGTGGGGGAGAGGGTGTGCTCTCTGCCGCTGTCCACATCGCGGATTGTGAGGATTCTCGGCCCTAGGCTCGCGGGCAAGACGCCAGGTGCCGAGACGTAGAGCATGCGCTGACCGTCGCTGGACAGTCGCGGCGAGTGGTTCACACCCACGAGCCGGCCACCGGCAGGTTGGCGGGCGCCCAGCGTACCCTCGGCCTGGCTCAGTGGTGCCGTGTAGATGTCGTTGAGACTCACCTGTTGCGCGTAGATGAGGGCGCCGTCTCGGGTGAACCCCATCGGCACGCTCCGACCGAAGTCAGACTTCAGAAGCTGGGCTTCTCCACGAGCTTCGCCCTGGTTCGAAACCTCCACGATCCACGCTGCCAGTGAACCCGTGCGGTCGCTAACGAAGAGTACGTATCGACCATCAGCGGTCCAGGTGGGCAGCAGGTCATCGGCGGGGTGATCGACGAGCTTGGCGGTAGATGAGCCGTCGGTCGCCGCTAGAAGGACATCATGTGAGCCGTCGTCGTTCGCCTCGTGGTAGGCGATCCAGCGTCCGTTGGGCGAGAGTCGGGCCACCTCTGGAGCCGTGGCGCCCAGCCGGGCCGCCGTGTAGATCGTGCCGTTTCGGGTATCGATCAGGGCCAGCTCGTGCGTTGCTTCATCAACATAGACGATGGCGAGAAGATCGCGCCCGTCCGTCGACCAGCCTTCGAGTTCGATGTGGCGCGGCCGCGTCCAACTCGACAGCAGCGTGCGGTTGTCCGAGCCGTCGACGCGCACGATGCGCACCTCGTAACCGGTGTCCGGTGAGTACCAGGTATACGCGATGCGCTCGCCGTCGGGCGATACGACGCTCGAACTGCCGGCGCCATGGCTGAGCACCGGACTGAGGTCGGTGACAATGCGCTCAACGCCGCGATCCAGATCGTGGATCGCGAGGTTGCCGGAGGCCCAGTCGACGTATGAGATGAAGCTGCCGTCGGGCGAGAGCGCCCCGAAAGCGTAGCCTGCAGAGCCTTCCCACAACTGGCGGGCAACCATGCGGCCCCCGTCGCGATAGCGAGCCGCGTCGCCGAGCGCGGCTCGGGCCAGCTCAACGACTTCCGCCAACGCAGGGTCGTCAGCATACTGCTGGGTAACGCGAAGGTGGTGCTGCCGGGCCTCTTCGAGACGGCCGATTGCCGACAGCAACAGCGCCAGTCGGAACTCGGCAACAGCGGTCAACGGCGCGTCAGCATCTGGCGCGGCGAGCACCATTTCGTAGACGGCGATGGCCGCCTCGGGATCGCCCGTCGCCTCTTCGAGATGTACCGCACGCTGCAGGAGCTGACGCGCCGTCTCGACCTGTCGCGACGGCCTGGCCATCACGCTTGTCGACGCGGCGAGCAGGAGCATCGCCAGCAACGAAGACACCAGTATGGACGGGCGGTTCGAGGGGCTTGTCAACTGCATGTCAAGGCTTCTGCCACGGGCTGCTATGGAATGTACTTGTAGCCGGCGCCGCGGACGGTCAGCAGATGCTTCGGATTCTGCGAATCGTCTTCGAGCTTCTGGCGCAACCGGTAAACGAACGTGTCGATGGTGCGGGTCGTGGGATAGGCATTGAGCCCCCAGACCTCGTCGAGCAGCCGATCGCGCGTGATCACCTCATGAGGGTGTTCGATCATGAGGCGCAACATAGCGACCTCGCGGTCGGTCAGGTCGTGCTGTTCGTCGCCCTTGAAGACGCAGTACTTCTTGAAGTCGACTTGGGCTGAGCCGATCTCGACGCGATCGGGAAGTGCGCCACCATCGTCTGCCCGACGCAGATGGGCGCGTACCCGGGCGAGCAACTCGCTCACACTGAAGGGCTTCGTCACGTAGTCGTCGGCGCCCATATCGAGACCGATGATCTTGTCGGATTCCTGCGACTTGGCTGTCAGCATGATGACCGGCGTGGCGACGCCGCGTTGGCGCAGTTCCGTGCAGACCTCCAGCCCGGTCATGCCCGGGAGCATTACATCGAGAATGATCAGATCGGCCTGTCCGGTCATCGCGAGTTCGAGCCCGTCGGTTCCCGTGTTGGCGGCCAACACGCCATAGCCATGGTGCTCGAGAGCATCGCGCAGTCCGATTACCAGGTTGGGTTCGTCTTCGATCACCAGAATCGTGTGCGCCTCGCTCACTGGGATGCCTCCGCTTGTGTCTCGGTTTCAGTGCGCCGACGCCTGCGCCGAAGCGGCACGCGCACGCGGAACGTGCTGCCCTCATGCAACTGGCTCTCGACATCGACCCGGCCTCTGTGCGCATCCACGATATGGCGCACGATGGTCAGCCCGATGCCGCTGCCAGCCACTGAATGTACTTTGGGATCGTCGATGCGTGTGAACGGCGCGAAGATCTCCTCCATGGAGTCGGTGCTCATGCCGACGCCGGTGTCGCGCACGGTAACGGCAAAATCGCTGCCGTCATCGGTGAGGGTAACCGTCACTTTCTTGGTTCCATCACCGATGTACTTGGCGGCATTGGACAACAGGTTTACCAGCACCTGGGCGAGGCCATCGCGGTCGACGTCCGCCACCACCGCATACTGCGGCAACGCAGCGGCCAGCTCGATGCCGGCGGTCTCGAACGAGTAGCGGTAGCGCTCGAGGATGCCGGAAATCAAAGCCGTTACATCGGTCGAGCGGAAATGGAACTCGCGGCGCCCCGACTCCATGCGAGAGAAATCGAGGACGTTGTCGATAACGCCCGAGAGGCGCTCGCTCTCGCCGAGCATTACCTCATAGTACTCGGAGCGTTTGGCCTCGGGCACCCATCCGGCGCGCAGATTCTCGGCGAACATGCGAATCAGTGCCAGCGGTGTCTTCAACTCGTGCGAGACGTTCGACACGAAGTCGGAACGGGTGCGAGCCAGCGCGACCTCGCGTGACATGGTGCGTGTAGCGAGAATCAGACCGGCGACCACCGCCAGGAAGGCGGTGGCCAGGAGCACGGAGTAGTCCACTACGTCCTGCCGCGCCGCATCATCGATGGTTCCGTCTTGGGGGTACGCAGCGATGCGCCATCCAGGCAGCACATTGAGGTTGACCCGCGAGACGACCCGGTCGGAAGGAACCGCGGGCGTCGACGCGAAAACTACTTCGCTAGTTGGGTCGAGCAGCGCGATGCCGAAGCCACGCCAGGACCCTGGTTCGAGCAGGACACCTTTGAGCAGATTCGTCACGCTGTCGGGGCGCCACTTGCGCAGAAGGCGCCATCCGGTACTACCGCGGGCCGAGAACACCGTCGAACCGGTGGTGTCACCGGGCAGACTCAGGTTGACGATGGACCATTCAGGGGCCTGGCTGCTCTCGGCATCGAGAGTGGCCACAACCACAGCCGAGTCGACTCCGCCCAGCTGTGGCGCTTGGATCACGAGGAGGTCGAGAGCGGTCTCGATGCGATCGAGTTCCTCGAGCTCCCCGAGCAGCGAACCAACGCGTTCCAGTTGCTGCTCGTCGAGATCGAAGGCGGCTAAGGCGCGTCCGGTTTCGCGACGATAGAACGTGTGCGTATCGGGTTGAAGATTGAATCGATGATCGACGAGATACTCGAGCATTTCCAGGCGGTGCTTGGCCGCGGCCGCCGTCTCGCCCGCGGCGGCGGCGGCTTGCGATAGCCCGATCTGCCCGATGAGACTCCACCGGGCCAGTTCACTGTCGAGCGGGTTGGTGAGGCTGAGCAGGCGCCGCCAGGTCGAGGCTGCCTGGTCGGGCTCATCGGCCTTGAGGTGAGTGCGGGCCAGAGCGTGCAGAGCGCGCACTCTCTGCAGGTTGTCTTCGGCGATTCCGGCGGCGCGACGGTACAGTCTCTCCGCCGTCGGTAGATCCTTGCTGTACAGCTCCGACTGGTTGCCGCGGCTGACTAGCGAGGCGTAGGAGTCGACGCCGCCGATGGCAGTTCGCGATACAGCAGCAGGTAGCGCCGGCAGCGTCGCCTGCACCCCCGTCGGGTATATCACCGTGCCTTCCGGGTCGATCATGACCATCGGTCGCAACTCGGGGAATGTGCGTTCGGCAAGCGCCAGGTTCTCCAACAGACCCTGGCCGGTCCAGCTGCCGACCTCCAGCTGGGCGAGCAACCCACGACCCCATTCCTCCATCGTCTCGTCGAGCTTGGCGGACAGAAGGTCCGCCGCGCTGCTGTGCTGCTCGACCACGAGCAGCCGGCGCGTTTCAGCGCGTTGCTGCACCGAAATGATGCTGACGATCGCCAGCACCAAGATTGGCAGCATGAACGCGGCCATCAGCCCCATTCCTGCCGGCGATGTCCAGCGGACGCCTGACCAGCCGGGCGGTCGCCTTGGCCATAGACGGAGTTTTCCCATGGGCTGAGATTCTCGCACGGCGGCTGCCCGTAGCGGTCAACGGAGTGTCACCCGGTGCCAGGAGTCCTTCGAAGGCGAGCTGTGGACATGATGTTCGGGCCTCTTCTGGACAGAATGTATAAAAGTATGATACAAAAGACCAATGCTAACTATCGATCTAGAATCCGCCGTGCCGCTCACCGACCAGATCGTTCGCGGGCTGCGCGGCGCGCTCGCCGAGCGGCGATTGGCGGTCGGTGACGACTTGCCTACCGTCCGCCAGCTCGCTGGCGATCTTGGCGTCAACTTCAACACGGTGGCGCGTGCCTACCGCAGCCTCGAGGCGTCGGGTCTGGTGCGATCCTTGCGAGGGAGGGGGAGCTGGGTCGTCGCCGTGAGTGAATCGGATCCCGAGCGGGCGGCCTCAACGGCACGCTCCGCTGTGCGGGCGGCGCTGGCTGATGCGCGTTTGTCCGGCTTGATCCGTGCCGACGTGGAGGCCCTGGTTTCATCTGAATTGAAGGCACTGTGGCGTCGCGATGTCGCCTCGGTGAAGGAGTAGTCATGACCCCGCTCTGGATCGGTTCGCTTACCGCGCTGTTACTACCGGTTCCCCTGAGTCTTATGGTCCCGCCGGCCGCTGGAGTGTCGCCGGACCCCTGGCGGATCCGGCGGGCACGCCTGGCGATCATAGGATTCGCTAGCCTCGTCGCGGTGACGCAGACTGCGTACTACTTCTACGCTCGCGGTCTGAGTCGTATCGATGTCGGCCCACCCGCTTCGAGCGTACTGCTGTGGGTGCCAATGGCGTGGTTTCTCCTGATCAACCTGGTCGTGGAGTTGCGTCGTCCGGCCGTATCGCCTCTGCAGGGCCACCAGCAGCGCAGCGCGTCGTTGCGCCCCCGGCATCGCCTCACGTCGCACGAGTACCGCGCCTGGTGGTTCGTGGCCGCGATCTGGGTGCCCGTCGCGGGCTGGATACTCCTGGAGGGTCCGGCGCCCGCGGGAGGAAGCGTCCTCTTGGCATCGGCCGGGTTCCTTCTGCTCATCGGGCCGTACCTTGTCCGACGGGCGGCGCTCATGGCGGAGGAGCCGCTGCCTGCCGGAGAGAATGAGCCTCTGCGGGCCGTCTACGCGATGCGTCGTCGTCTGCGGAGCCGGGCGATCTTCCTGGTAAACGTCGCAGGCACGACCTGGCAGACATTCGCGGCGGCGCTGATCGCATGGAACCATGACATCAGCGTCGTCATGAGGGTGCTACAAGCGGGCGTAGCGGTCATGGCGCTCGCCTTGGTGGCCACCGGGGCGCTCGAACTGTGGCTGCGCGTTCGCATTCGCCAGGCTCAGACGGCGGCTCGTCAAGCACGCTAGCCGGCGGCCAGGCGATCGAGAAGGTTGTGCTTGTACGAGCGGCTAACGGGCACCGAGGCGCCGCTGTCGAAGATGGCATCGGCGTCGCCCGACGGTCGCGGCCGCAGACGATCAACGGCCTCGAGCCGTACGATCGCCGAGCGATGAACACGACAGAACACGGCTGGATCCAAGCGCTCGACGAGACTCTTGATGGTCGCCCGGACCATGTGCGTCCGCTGACTGCCGTCTGTAAGGACCACGTAGTTGTCGCATGCGCGAATGAAGTCCACCTCTTCGCACTTCACGAATTGCAGCGACGAAGCGCGCCGCACCACGAACTGACTCACGTATTGTTCCGCGGCGCGCCGCTCATCGAGCAGGCGCTGCAGCGCGTGCGTGTCTCGCGCGCCTGCGCTCGCGCGCTCTCTCGCGCGCGCCAGGGCGGTCAACAGACGTTCTTCGTCGAAGGGCTTGAGCACATAGTCGACCGCGTGCACGTCGAACGCGCGTAGGGCGTACTCATCATGTGCCGTTACGAAGACGACACCTGGTAGCTGCTCGAGGTCGAGAGCTTCGAGCACCTCGAAGCCGTCCAGGGCCGGCATCTGTACATCGAGAAACACCAGGTCCGGGCGGTGCGTCTCGATCGCCGTAATCGCCGCCAGCCCATCGCCGCACATCGCCACCACCTCGATGCCCGACTCCCGGGCGACGATCGACTTGATGCCCTGTCGCACCA
>JAJCXS010000270.1 GCA_029263335.1 Acidobacteriota bacterium
CGCGGTGTCCTCGAGAAGCTGATCGACGGCTCGATCCTCGGGACCATCTACGCGCGCAATGACCGCTCCAGCGTGTGGCTCGTCGTGCTCGTACACGGCTTTGGCAACACGTTGTCGTTCGTTGCCATCTACCTGGACAGCTACTCCAAGCTCTACCCGTTCGCGTAGCCGCCGCCGAGCCGATGGTCTCTCTCCGTGGCCGTCGATCAGTTCTTGCTTGCACAGGCATGAATGAATCTGCTATCTCTGTACTAGTTAGCCGTGCCTACTAATCATCTGTCTACGGTAAGCAAAAACACATAAACACAGTCAGGGCGTCGGAAACGGCGCCCTGACACCGTTTCCTGGAATCATCACGTGTGTGGAGTCCCACTCAGTAGCTCCCGGGGCGCCACAAGGACCGGTGCTGTGCGTTCCCCGTATGCTGAGCACTTGGCGAAGCGATCGATCCGGCGAATGCTGCGGACGGCTGTCCTCGGCGCGTTGCTGGGCTCTGCCTTCGCCGCCCCTGCCGCCGCGCAGCAGTACCAGTTCCGCCAGTACAGCGGGCTGCCGCAGGAGCAGGCGCTCTCTGTGTTCCAGGACCGCCGCGGCTATATATGGGTTGGAACCTACGGCGGCGTCGCCCGCTACGACGGCGCTCGCTTCCGTACGTACGGGCTCGGCGACGGCGTTCCGAACAGCACCATCAACGTCATCGGTGAGAACGCCGACGGCGAGGTCGTCATTGGCACGCGCGGCGGGATCGCGGTGCTCAACGGCAACCGATTCGAGCCGATCGAAGCGCCCGGCTTGTCCGGCGCAGCGGTGAACGCACTCCATCTCGACACCGACGGGACGCTCTGGGTTGGCACGGAAAATGGATTGGTGCGCATGCTTGGTAAGGCCACTCACCACTTTGGGACCGAGCAAGGCCTGCCAGACAGCCGCGTCCTGGCCGTGGCCTGTGATTACACGGGTCGTCTGTGGGTCGGAACCGCCGAGGGACTCGCGTACCTGGAGAGAAACCGGTTCGTCGAGGTGACCAGCGGCATCCCCGCCGCGACGGCCATTCACGCGATCGTCGAGGACGCTAACGAGGTGCTCTGGCTCGGTACTGCGACTGGCATGCTCACCGGCGATGAGCGCGGCTTCGAACGGCTAGCGTCGGACGCCCTCGATGCGCCCGAGGCCCGCTTCATCCAGCACGGAGTCCGCGCTGCGGACGGCGTACTGTGGTTCGGCACGATGGGTGGGGTGATTCGCGTCGAGGACGGACAACTCCAGCTGCTCAGCCGGGAGGAGGGGCTGCCGAGCGACAACGTCTGGCAGGTCCTAGTGGACCGCGAATCGAATCTCTGGTGTGGAACGGATGATGGCCTCGCCAAGTTCGCGCCAGGGCCGTTTCGAGCCTATACGACACAGGACGGCCTGCCCCACGATTTCGCTCGCAGTGTTCGCGAGGACGCCAGTGGACGTATCTGGCTAAGCACGAGAGTCGGCGTCGCGGTCGTCGAGCCGGACCAGCGCATCTGGAGCATCGGCCTGGAGCAAGGCCTCACCAGCCTCCGCACGTATGCGGCCGAGCCGCTGACCGACGGCACGGTATTGATCGGCACCGAGCATGGTCTCTTTCACTGGCGCGACGGCGCGGTCGCACCGCCGACGGAGAGCACCTCCGCACGCGTCAATACCATTCATGTGGATCCTTCCGGCAAGGTCTGGCTTGGCACCGCCCGTGGCGTGATCCGCTGGCTCGGCCGCGATCGCGCCGAGCGACCGCCGGGCCTGGATGAACTACGACGCCACAACGTGACCGACCTCGCCACCGATGCCCGTGGTCGCTTGTGGATAGCGACCGAACGTCACGGCGTCTTCGCGTATGGCGGTGGCCGGACGGAGGTGATTGGCGCCGCTCAAGACCTCGCCAAGGTTGTCGTATGGGTCGTGGAGAGCGACCGGGCTGGGGGAATGTGGGTTGGCACCAACGGCCTGGGCGCCTTTCATTTCGACGCCAACGGCAACGTCACCCAGCTCTCGACCCTCGAGGGACTCACGAACGACTTCGTCTGGCAGACGCTGGTGGATCGTCAGCGGAACGTCTGGTTCTACACCAACCGCGGCCTCGATCGCTGGGATGGTCGCGGCTTTAAGCACTTCGGCCGCGGCGACGGGCTCCTCAGCCTCGAGGGTTCGCTGAATGCCGCGCTGGAAGACTCCCGTGGAACACTGTGGTTCGGCACGGGCAAGGGTCTGATGCGTTTCTTCCCCGAGCTCGTCACGGACCGACGGGTCCTGCCGCTCGTGATCATCGAGAGCGGATCAGCGCGCGGCCTCGAGGAGCCTCTCGTTCGTGGCCGGGAGTTGCCGCGCGCGAACAACAGCGTCTCGTTCGAATTCGCCGGGCTCAGCTTCGTGGATGAGGACGACACAACCTTCCGTTACCGCTTGAAGGGCTTGGATGATTCGTGGTCGGAAAGAACGACCGAGAGGAGGATCTCCTACGCGAGCTTGCCGGCCGGCGACTACGCCTTCGAGGTGGAAGCGTGGGTCGGAGAATCGCTCCGCTCGCGCTATCCGGCGCGCTTCTCATTCGTCGTCCTTCCCGGCCTGTTCGAGACGCCGTGGGCCATAGGGCTGGGGATTCTATTGATCGGAGCCACGATCGCGGCGATCGACGCGTTTCGCGTTCGACGCGTCGAGCAGGACCGTCAGCGATTGGCCGCCATGGTCGAGAAGCGCACCAAGGAACTCGCCCACAACGTGCGCGAAAAACTCGCAGCTGAGGCCGCCAACCGCGCCAAGTCGGAGTTCCTGGCACGCATGAGTCACGAGATCCGGACGCCGATCAACGGCATGTTGGGGATGAATGAGTTGATGCTGCAAACTCCGTTGAACGATCGGCAACAGCGTTTCGCCGAGATCGTCCGGCGCTCCGGGCAGGCTCTCCTACAGCTGGTCAACGACAGCCTGGATGTCTCCAAGATTGAGGCCGGCAGACTCGATCTCGAATGTGTCGATTTCGACCTGTGGGAGGCGATCGAAGACATCGTCGACGTCCTCGCCCAGCGGGCACAGGGCAAGCAGGTGGAACTGATCTGCGACATCAAGCCAACCGTACCGACGACCCTGTGCGGCGATGCGATGCGTATCCGCCAGGTGCTGGTGAACTTGATCGACAACGCCATCAAGTTCACCGATGAAGGCGAGGTAGTCCTCACGGTCTCGACAGCGGAGCTGCCGGACGACGACATCATGCTGCTGTGCGATGTTCGCGATACCGGAATCGGAATCGCACCCGAGGCGATCGACAAGATCTTCGATGTTTTCCGGCAGGCCGACGCGTCGACGACTCGGAGATTCGGCGGCAGCGGCCTCGGGCTTGCGCTAGCCCGCGAGCTCGCCGAGGCGATGGGTGGAGAACTGACGGTGCAGAGCGAGCCCGGCCATGGGAGCACCTTCTCGTTTACCGCCAGGCTACGCAGGCACGATGCGACGGCCAGCGGCGCATCGCCGGAGTTCCGTCCGCTGCAGGGTCTGCGCACTCTGATCGTCGATGACAGCGCCACCAACCGCCAGATCCTCAACCATCAACTCAGTGGTTGGCAGATGCGCTGCGCATCCGCGGACGACGGGCCCTCGGCTCTCTCCATGCTTCAGCAGGCAGCGACCTGCAACGACGAGTTCGATCTCGTGATCATGGACATGAACATGCCTGGCATGAACGGGCTCGAACTCGCTGCCGCGATCGAAGCCGACCCTGTCATCGCTCCGGTACTGCGCGTGATGTTGACCTCGGCGGGGCTCTATCTGTCCGACTCGGACAGGCGGAGTCACGGCATCCGGGCCTCGTTGGGGAAGCCCGTGCGTCAATCGCTTCTGTTCGAGACCCTTCAGGCAGTGGTCACGGCGGAAGACACGCTAAGCCACCGTGCAGCGGCTCGCCCGGGTGAAGCAGCGCCAACACTGACCGGGCGCGTACTCCTGGTGGAGGACAGCGAAGTCAACCGGCAGGTGGCAGAGGGCCTCCTGGAGGTAATTGGTTGTGAGACTGTCTCCGCGACCAACGGGCGGGAAGCGCTGGTCGCTGCTGCTGGCGGCGACTATGACGTCATCCTGATGGACTGCGAGATGCCGGAGATGGATGGCTTCGAGGCAACCACTCGCCTGCGGGATCGCGCCAAAGCAACCGGAGTGCCGGCGCCTCCGATCATCGCCCTTACCGCCAATGCGCTGACCGGATATCGCGATCGCTGCATCGACGCGGGGATGAGCGACTTTCTCTCCAAGCCCTATACCCCGGAGCAGCTCCGGCAGGTTCTCGCGCGCTGGCTGCCCGCATCCGGAGAGTCGACCCCAATCCCTGAGACTACTGGCGACGGAGAGGTTGATCCGATTCTGGACACCACCACGGTGGAACAGATCCGCGCCATCAGGAAACCAGGACAACGAAACCTGCTGAGCCAGGCCGTAGACAACTACGTTCCCGAGGCCCGTGAGCTCGTGGGCGACCTGACGCTTGCAGCCGCGCAAGGCGACACCGAGGCGCTGCGATTCGCCGCCCACAAGCTCAAGTCCAGCAGCGCCGCTCTGGGCGGATTGCGCTTGGCGGAACGCTGTCGCGGCCTCGAGGAGCAAGCCAGACTCGGCGACTTGACGGACGCCGAAGTACAGGTGAAAAGCATCGCCGAGCAGTGCGAGCTGGTCATCGATGCCTTGCTGGCGACGAGTGCGGAGGCGGCATGACCGGCATGATCTGCAACGTCACCGGACTGGTCGCACTCGTGGTCGACGACGAGGCAAACGTTCGTCTGTTCGCCCGCGCCGCTCTGGAGACCATCGGCTTCGACGTGGTGGAAGCCGAGACCGGAGAAGAGGCGCTGGAGCTGCTCAACGAGCTTCGCCCGGACGTGATCCTCCTTGACGTCATGATGCCTGGAATCAGCGGATACGACGTCTGCCTGCACCTGCGAGCGCGGCACGAATTCGAGAATCTCCCGATCATGATGATGACGGGTCTCGAAGACATGGAATCCGTCAACCAAGCGTACGAGGCGGGCGCCACGGACTTCCTGGTCAAGCCGGTGAACTGGGAGCTGATGAAGCATCGCGTCCGCTACACGATCCGCTCCAGTATCGCCTTTCGTAGCCTGGCCGCCGCGCAACGGACGGCCCACATGGGCAGTTGGCAGGCAACCGGCGCGAACGGCACGCTCACCTGCTCGGACGAGACCTATCGCGTCCTCGGGCTGCCCCGCACCTCGAGCCCGTCGCTCGACGGACTCTTGACCAACGTCAGGGCCGCAGACCGCGGCCAGGTCGAGGCCGCCCATCGCGACGCCCTCGAGCAGGGCGCCGCCTATGAGATCGAATACGCCATCACCGGGAGCGAGGGTGGCGACCGGTTCATCCACGAGCGCGGCGAGACGGTCGGATCTGGCCAGGGCCGACGCGTAGTCGGCACAGTCCACGACATCACCGAGCGTCGGAGGTTCGAAAAGCGAATCGCCTTCATGGCATACCACGACTCGCTCACGGGCCTGCCGAACCGTCGCCTCTTCAAGAAACAGCTCGCGCTGCAACTCGCCGAAGCCGGCCAGACCGGACGGCGTGTCGGGATCCTGTGCTTCGATCTCGACGGCTTCAAACGAGTTAACGACACCTTTGGGCGCAGTATCGGCGACATGCTCCTGCAATCTATCGCCGACAGGGTCGAGGGCTGCCTGCATATCAAGGGCCCACCGGCGCACGAGGCGACTCTCGTGTCGCGCTCCGGAGGCGACGAGTTCGCGATTCTGCTGCGCGAGCTCGATACGCCGGAGGACGCTGCGCGGGTAGCCGACCGCGTCATGGAAGACCTGGTGCGCTCCTATCGCCTCGGCCACATGACATTACGCATCACCCCGAGCATCGGGATCGCCGTCTATCCGGACGACGGCGATTCAGTCGAGACACTGATGAAGAACGCCGACCTGGCGAGGCACCATGCCAAGCGACAGGGGCGCAGCAACTATCAGTTCTTCACCACCGACCTGCAGGCCCACGCCGAGAAACGCATGGCACTGGAGGGTGACCTGGAGCTCGCGCTCGAACGTGGCGAGCTGTATCTGCACTATCAACCGATCTTCAATCCGTTCCAGGGACGCGTCGACACGATCGAAGCGCTGATCCGCTGGCAGAGCGAGGCTCTTGGCCGGGTTAGCCCCGAAGAGATGATCTCGGTCGCTGAACAGAGCGGCCTGGTCGTGCCAATCGGTGAGTGGGTGCTGCGAACGGCCTGCGAGCAGTTCAAGGAGTGGATGAAGCTTTCATCCCCTCCTGGCCGGGTAGCGGTGAATGTCTCTGCCATCCAACTGAGACAGCCGGGGTTCGCGCAGCGGGTACAGACGATCCTCGAAGAACTCGATTTCGCCCCCAAGCACCTCGAAATCGAGCTCACCGAGAGCGTCCTCATGGAGGACCTTGATGCCAACGAGCGGATCCTCCAGGACCTTCAGACAATCGGCATGACCGTGGCCATCGACGATTTCGGCACAGGCTACTCGTCACTCAGCTACCTGCGCCGCATCCGGCCCGACGTGCTCAAGATCGACCGCTCCTTTATCCCGGACCTCGATGATGACCAGGAGAGCCGCACCATCGTGAGTGCCATCATCGCCATGGCCCATGGGCTGGGCGTCCAGGTAACGGCCGAGGGCGTAGAGACCAACGCCCAGCTCCGCTTCCTGCGGCGAGCAGAGTGCGATGCGATCCAGGGATTCCTCCTGGCTCGACCCGGCACAGCAGCCGACGTACGCGCAGTGCTGGAGTCTCCGACGTTCGCGGCCAAGACGAACAACCGTTGGTCCGCCGCCTGAGAGCCGAAGCAAGCAGCGTCAGATCAGTTCGGGAAGGGTTCGTAGCGTTCGTTCAGCGCCGCCCGGACCTCGGCGAAGGCGAGCCTGGCTTCGCCATCTTCGCGTCCGTCGTTGGTCACCAGCAGGTAGGTAGTGTCCGTTTCCAGGTAGATGCGGAGCTCCGCGAACCAATTGCCGTCACTGCCGTTGTGAGCAAGCATCGTCGTCTCGCCCTGCTCGACCAGCGCGCCAAAGCCCATCGCGATCCCGCTCTCGCCGCCAGGGGCGGTGTGCAGGCGCTCGTAGGAGCCCTGGTCGAGGAGCTTACCGAGCCCGCGCCTACCCGCGACGTGTTCGGTGGCAAACAAAGCCCAGTCCGAGAGGCTGAGATGGACGGATCCCGCCGGCCCGAAGAGCGGAGGGTTCTGATGCTCCTGGTCATCGGGCGCGACCGGAATCAGGCCGCCGCTCACGGGTCGGTGCCCCCAGGGTTGATCGAGACTCGCAGACGTACCTGGTGCGCCAAACCCAGCGTGCACGATGCCCAGTGGCACCAACACGCGTTGCTGCAGGAGTGATTCCCAACTGCTCCCGCCTAGCCTTTCTGCAATGGCCCCAGCCACGATGAACCCGGTATTGGAGTACGAGGTATCGCTCCCCGGTGGAAACAGTAGCGGCTGCGTCAAGGCTCTCTCGAGCACCCGCCGCCGTTGCTCCCCCACATCGCCGGCATCGCCAATGGCCGCCATGTACTCATCGAGACTGTTGAACGGGTTGGCCGCGAAGCCCGCTTGGTGCCTTAGAACCTGCTCGACCGTGATGGAGTCCGCGCCGGCGCTGAGTTGACTCGACAGCTCGGGAAACAGCTCGACCACGCGGGTGTCGAACCCGACGCTCCCGTCGCTCACGAAGGTGGCGACAAGCGTGGCCGTCATCGCCTTGGTGTTGGAACCGATATGCCACATGTCCGCGGGCGTGGCCGGCTCGGGCTCGCCCTCCTTGCGCACACCGGTGACGGCCAGCAACCGCACATGGTCATTCGACTGGACCAACACTCCGAGGGCCGGAAGGCCATGTCGTTCTCGAATTTGTTCGATCCGAGCGACCATCGCAGCGTCCGAGTCGGCACTCGAGGGTTCGGCAGGTAGCGCGACATCGTTCGCCGCCGGAGTGGAACACGCCACCAGAAGTCCGATGGAGGAAAGGGCGATGGCCCGGACTGCTTTGTTGGTCAGACTCTTCACGCTGGTGCTCGCTATGGGGACTTGAGGGACATCGAACCACTACAAATCAGATCAAAGAACTCGTCGGCGACTTCATCCGCCGAATGGTGACTACCGGGGTCGAACCACTGTGGCGACCAATTCGCTGCGCTCATGAACAAGATGCGCAGCATGCGAAGGTCCACGTCGGGCGCGATCGTGCCTGTACGCGCGGCCTCGTCGAGTAGCCGGCCCCAGACCGCTTCGTACTCGTCTCTCTGGCCCACGATCCGTTTCCGCGCGTCGCCCTTCAGGGCACGCCACTCATACAGCACAACAAAGATGGCGTCGTCCGCACTGGTCAGGATCCTGAGGTGAGCACGGAAGAGCTGGCGCAGCGCCGCGAGCGGTTCCGTAGTCGCCGCAATCGC
>JAJCXS010000271.1 GCA_029263335.1 Acidobacteriota bacterium
GCAAGTGCCAGCGACGGCGCGTAACGACCCTGCTCGAGCAGGACGATCGTCTGGCGTGAGCAGCCGACGCGCTCGGCGAGCTGCTGTTGCGTCATTTCGGCGTGCTCGAAGCGAAGCCTGCGAATGCTGTTGCGAATCTCAGCTTTCGGCAAATCGCGACCCCATCCAGTAGCCGAGGACGATGCCGGCGGCGTGTCCGATCCAGTTGACCAGGACCACCGTTCCGAAGATCAGGTACATGTAGACCATGGGTACTGCGCCTTCCTCGTGGAACCACTGGCCAAGAGCCGTGGTCCAAATGGCCAGAGCGACCAACACCATGGCGGACTGGACCGCCGAGGCCTGTGCAAGGACCTTCCGATCGCGCTCGTCGAGCCCCGCGCCGGCCGACGACAGCGGGTTCACCATCACCAAGAGCGTCCCGACATACATCGCCATGCCGGCCAAGAAGATCAGTACCACGGTGAGCCGCAGGTCGTCGTTGGCCCAATACTCGGCCGCACCGTACTTCATCAGGATCGCGCTAATGAGACCGAGGGTAGCGGCGCCAAGCAAGAAGCTGACCAGCGCGCGTTTCTGCAGCCTCGGCATGGGCGCGGCGTCGACCTCTTGCCGTTGCTCTGGGGTCAGACGCGATCTGCGCGCCCAGGCGCGGCTGACGAGGTAGATCGCAATAACGCCGACGCCAACTATCCCGCCAAGCAAGGGAACCATCCAAGACCCCATGACCATTCCTCCTTTCTTGACTATCCGGCGAAGTCGTGTAATTCGTACTTAATGTACTAAATATATTACATTCATGGACCCACCGCAAAGACGAACTCCTGGAGCCGTTGCCCAGCTCACTCCGTAGCCCCTCGTTGGCCTCCAGGAGAGTTTCCCGCCGCATGACTGTCCGGGATAATGGAAGGCTTGTATCCTGTTATTTGGTGGCCGAGGAACGCTGAGGAGATCTGCGTCGTGCCCAAGCACTACGTTTCCAACCGAGACACTTCACTGCGGATCTTCCGCAACGACCTGCTGGAATCGCTGAGTCACGTTTCTTGGTACGTGCCCCATCTGATCTACGCGCCGGTGGTTGTCTACCTGCTGTACGTGAACGCTGCGACCGATCTACTGCCCGTCCAGAAGGGGCTAGCCGTCGCCCTAGGCTTGCTCGCGTGGACCTTCACCGAGTACGCGATCCACCGCTTCGTTTTCCATGCGCCCGAGCACATCGAAATCGAGGTGCGGGAAGCGCTGGCCAGGTTGGGACCCGGTGAGCCGGCTTTGGCGGCGATCCGTGGTTGGCACCATGTCTTCTACTTCTTCGCCCACGGTGTTCATCACGACTACCCGAGCGATTCGAAGCGCCTGGTGATGCCGCCAAGCGTGAGTATTCCGCTGGTGGTCCTGTTCTGGCTCGCCTTCCGTGGCGTGCTGGGGCCGATTTGGCTCTCGGGAGTGTTCGCAGGGTTCCTGGTGGGCTATCTCGCCTACGACACCATCCACTACGCGGTGCACCACTTCAGTGTGCGCAGCCCGGCGCTGCTGTACCTGAAGAAACTGCATTTCCGGCACCACTACGGCAACCCTGCCGCCGACTTCGGCGTCAGTTCGCCGCTGTGGGACTTCGTGTTCCGGACGACAAGCGCGGCCAACCGAAGCGACTCCAAAGTTGTCCACTGAGTCTGGCGGCCAGGAATCGGGAGCGGCTACGGCCGGCTCTCAGCTCAACGCGGCGACCGCCGCGGCGAATCTGCTGGGAAGCTACTTCGTTTCCACCTACCCTCCCTTCTCTCAATGGACGGCTAGCGAGCTGCCCGCCTATCGCTCGGCGCTGGCGGCGCCCCGCGCCGGACGTGCCGCGCCCTTCGGGCTGTACGTGCACATTCCTTTCTGCGTCGAACGCTGCCAGTATTGCTACTATCTGGCTGTCGATGGCGCACCCCAGGACATAGTTGCTTCGTACCTCGACGCGCTCCTCGCCGAAACGGCCCTGTACTCGAGGGCTCCGGCGCTCCTGGAGCGCCGCGTCGGCTTTGCCTACTTCGGCGGCGGCACGCCGTCGCTCCTCACCGCGAATCAGATCGAAGAGCTGTTCGCCGGCCTTCGACAAAGGAGCGACTGGAGCCAGATCGAAGAGATCAGCTTCGAATGCGCGCCGCGCACGAGTACCCGCAAACGGCTGGCCGCGCTCCATGCGGCTGGCGTGAACCGTCTGAGCATGGGCGTGCAACAGCTCGATGATCAAGTGCTCGAACGCAGCGGCAGAGTGCACCGTGTCGATGACGTCGAGCGTGCCTGGGGCCGCATCCGCGAGACCGGATTCGACAACGTCAATCTCGACCTGATGGTGGGGATGCACGGCGAAACTGAGACGAGTTTCTTCCGCAGCCTCGAGCGAGTCATCGAGTGGGCGCCCGAGAGCGTCACTCTGTACCAACTCGAGATTCCGTTGAACACGCCGCTATCGCGGGATGTACGGGGTGGCAACGTCGAGGAGCTTGCCTCATGGGAGGCCAAGCATGAGCGGCTTGCGGCCGCGTTCGAACGACTGGAATCGGCCGGCTACACGGTGCGAAGCGGCTACACGGCGGTTCGAGATCCGAACTGCCACGGGTTCCAGTATCAGGAGGCCCAATACGCCGGCGCCGACCTGGTCGGCCTCGGCGCAGCGTCGTTCTCGTATCTCGGCGGCGTACACCACCAGAACCTCGCCACGGTGCCTGCTTATCTCCAGGCACACCGCGACCAGCGTTTGCCGCTCGGGCGAGCCCACCGCCTCTCACGCGACGAGCAGCTGGTGCGCGAGATGATCCTGCAACTCAAACTCGGCGCGGCGGACATGTCCCGCCTGGAACGAAAGCACGGCATTGCCCCCGAGCGCGTCTTTGCCGCGCAACTGCAACAACTCGAAGCCGAGGGGTGGCTCCAGGTCACTGACCGCACCGCGACCTTGTCCCGCGAAGGCCTCGTCCGCGTTGACGAACTCCTGCCTCGTTTCTACGCGCTGCGCCATCGCGACGTGCGCTACTCATAGCGCCCGCGGGTATGCCGCACGCACGCGTGGCGCCTACGGCAAACGCCACGATACCTGTGGCAGCTCCTCGAGGATCGGGTCGAATCCTTCCACTACGCGATAGGTGCTATCAAGCGCCAGTGCACCAAAGACCTGGATCACGCCACTTCCGGCCCAGACGATCTCCAAGCCCGTGATTCGCTCTGCCTGCCCAAGGCCCGCCTCGACGCGCAGCGGGTTGCCGCCGAAACTGGCCCCTGTGCCCACCCGACGGTAGATCGAGCGTGCCCCGGCGGGGCCCTCGACATCGATCCTTACTCGACTGCCAATGGCGCTGCGATTGGCCTCGACACCTTGAAGGCTTAGCTTGAGCCAGCGATTACCGAATCCTGGATTTTCGTACAGCGCGTCGGGATACGGATCTGACAGCAGCATCCCACCCATCTGTTCGAAGACATCCTGGTCGCCATCGTTGTCCAAATCGGCGAATGCGATCGCATGCCCCTTGGCCAGATGACCGAAGCCGCCCGCGAAGGTGATCTCTTCAAAGCGCGCGCCACCTAGGCCACGGTACATAACGTTGGGCATCAGAGCTTCGTAGGTGGGGTATCCGGTACCGAGGTAGTGATCCAACCATCCGTCGTTGTCCAGGTCGCCGAAGTTGGCTCCCATCGGAAACGTGATGCGCGCCAAGCCCGCGCCCGCACTCGCGTCGCGCAGCCCGCCCTCCCCATCACCCAGGAACAGGCGCGCGCTGGGAGCCGGCGTGGGGAGCCCTGTCCGACTGGCAGCGATCTGCCATATGGCGGGGACCTCCCCGGACATCTGCGCCGGCTGCGACCCGTTGACCAGCAGGTCGAGGTTGCCGTCGTTATCAACATCCCAAAACCACGACAGGAAGCTCGCTTCGGGCTGCTGCAGTCCCAGACGCTCCGCGACGTCGGTGAAGCTGCCGTCACGATTGTTGCGGTACAGACGGTTCAAGCCCTGGTAGTTGGAAACGAATAGGTCCTCGAATCCATCCTTGTCGTAGTCGCCCCAAACGACACTCTTGGCCCAGCGATTGTTTGCCACGCCGGCCGCGGCTCCGACTTCGAGAAAGGTCCCGTCGCCCTCGTTACGAAACAGGTGCGCCGGGAACTGGGCGTCGTCCGTGGTCTCGTTGCCCACGTACAGATCAAGGTCGCCGTCGTTGTCATAGTCCGCCCAGGCCGCGGTCTGCGTTGGTGAATCGAGACCGTCGCCAGCCAGACCTGCGAGGTAGGTAACGTCGACGAAACGGAAATCGCCCTCGTTGCGCAGCAGGGAGTTCGGCCATGTCCCCGTAGCCCGCCACCAGGCCCCGCGCTGCACGAATACGTCGACATCGCCGTCGTTGTCATAGTCGGCATGTGTCAGGTTGAGCCCGCCGGTGATCTCCCGTAGTCCGGCAACGGCCGAGACGTCCACGAAACCAGGTTCGCCAGCGTTGCGAAGGACGCGGATCGCCCCACCGGTACTCAGATCAGAGACCATCAGGTCGATCAATCCGTCGCCGTCGAGGTCGTCCGCTACGACTCCCCCAGCGAAACCATGGGTCGCGACGCCGAGACGCGGCGCGATGTTCTGGAAGCGAGGAAAGTCGGTCTCGGGAGAAAACACCGTAGGGTCGATCTGCAACTCGGCGGCCAGATCACCCTGCGCCCCGACCATGAGTGCCACCGTGTTGAGTAGCCACTTGGCTGCCAGATAGAGGGGCTTTCCCGCCGGGGTGTTGCGCACGATATCGGCGAACAACGGCATCGCCTGCAACGCACTCGAAGGATCCGACAGCACCCCGGACGGTGCCGTCGGCAAGATGCACGACGCGCCTGTATGTCGAGCCACGCAGTTGTCGGTTTGCGCCTGGCGGAGGTACGACACGGCTAGCAGGAACACTGTGGTGACCGCGATGCCAGGTCGCTCATCAGGAGGCAACTGTCCAAGCCTATCGAGCACGCTCTGAAACAGCGGGATAGCTGCCTCGACATTGCCCAACTTCAGCTCAGCATCGGCCAGGGTTCCGGCTGCTCGGACCCTCTCCTCTACTGTGGCCGTCGCGGGCATCGCGTCGAACGCACGCCGTATCGCGTCGCGCGATCTGACGTAATCGCCTCCGTGAGGCCGCTGCCGCGCGATCTCCGACAAGCGCGCCGCCATGCGCGTGTGCGAGACCCGCTCCGGGTCAGCCTGCCATCCGCGACCAGTGCCCGCCCCGAGCGAGCACAGCAGCGCAAGCAAGCAAGTCGCCGCTCGCACCGAACTCGCCGTGATCGTCGCAGGAATGCTCACAGCGGCAGATTATAGAGATCCTGCCGCCTCGGCGTCGCGGCCGAAATCAGTCGTTGGAGACGACGGCGCCGTGTTCCATGATGAAGACCTGTGCGCCGTGCTCGCCCACTGCCTGGAACAGGCCTTCGGCAACCATGTAGCGCTCGGTCGCGGTGACGTCTCGCCAATCGATCACGCCGTCCTCGACCTTGACGTTGATCTGATTGCCTTGGCCGTCGTCAATTGCCGTCCAGCATCCGGCGCTCTGACAAATCGCCACCACCACGCCCTCCACCTGCACGAGCTGGCCTTCATGCGCTTCCGGGTCAGCGATCAAGTCGGCTATGCGGGTACTAGCGGTCAACTCGACCCCAGCCAAGATGCGCTCGCCGCTAGACAGCGTCTCCGCCCGCCGGTCGACAGTTGCCGCGGCAACGGTGACCACGGTCAACGCGACTAAGATCCCAAGAGCAGCGTCACGATAGCGCATATCCAGACCACCTCCGACATGATTCCATGAGAACCGGACCGTTCTCCATAATACGCTAGAAGAATCGCCTTTATTCGCCAAGGCTGGCGAGGCTCGATCGCCGGAAGTCCGTGAAAACGACTAGCTCGTGGCGCTCAGCACCGTCAGTTCGACGCCAGCGTCTGTGCTTTCACCGGTCACCAAGTCGGTCGCCTGAACCACGAGTTCCCAGGGCCCGCTGGGCAAGTCGTCGGGGAGCCAAAGCTGAACGCCCAGACGCATCGCACCGTCCTCTGGGCTGCGCTCCCAAGCGACGGCGCCGAACCGCTCGATGAAAACGAAGTCCCCGGCGCTGTTACGCAGCGCGACATCGAGCCCAGCTCGCGGATCGTCGTCGGGCGCCGGTGGCGTGAGGTCGTACAGCAACGCGAAGAGCTCCACCCGCTGGCCAGCGACGAGCACCGCGCCGAGATCCGGGGTCAGATCTCGTTCCATGAGCCGGAAGGGATAACTAACCGGCCGGTCGGCGCGGTGCGACGGTTGCTCACCAAACCTCAGGCCGTTGAGGATCCCCCCGTCACCCGTGACGATCACCGGCCCACTCATGCGTAACCCGAACTCGGGCGACTCGGGCACCTCGAACTGCAGCCGTCGCGACGCGATCCGGCCCGTCCCGAGCTCCTGCACCACCACCCGGATGTGGTACCGCCCGGGAGGAACGACGACCACGTTGTAATAACGAAGAGACGGGCCACCACCGTCCGACGCGTTCTCGACATTCGAGTCGGCCCGGGTTCGGAAGAAGTCCCGCACCTCGCCACGCGAGTCGATGGCCTGACCCAACACTTCGAACTCCAGCTTGTCGTCCCCGCGTTGCTCACGCAGGCGGGCGATTTCGCGGGGACCAACCTGGACAACGATGCCCGCGCGGCCGAAGCCGTTGCGCACCGAGATTGGCATCGCGCGCAATTCCATCCTCAAGTCAGCACGATCGCCCGCCGACTCCAGTGCACTCGCCAGCTCGAGGCGGCTCTGCAGTGGCGTTCGCTGATCACCCGACCCCATGAGTTCAAGTTCACTCGGCGCCCATGCGACCTCAACACCTGGACGCCGCGCGCGCACCTCCAGTTCGACGCGTTTGTTGTCGTCGCCCAAAAGTCGAAACGCGAGCACGTAGAAGGACCGCGTCCTGGCTTCGATCTCGGCCAGGCCCGAGTCTAGATTGCGCTGGTAGAACGTCGCGGTGCCGCCCGTCTCGTTGGGCAGGAACCGCAGTACCTCACGCTCGTCGAAGGCGCTTTCACGCCCCTCCAGCGGGTCAAAGGTGCGCGCGTCCCCATCGACCACTCGCCGGCTCGCATCGTCGTAGTTGGCGACGGTCAGAGAATCCGGAGAGAACGTGTGGATGACCGTGTCGGTGCCGAGCGCACTGTTGATCGTGTCGCCTGCCTCGCTGCGGAAGCGGCTTTGCGTGAAGACCTCATCGGGCAGACCGTTGGAGACGAACAGCACATGCTTGCGGCCCTGCTCCGGCGCCATGGCCTCGAACAGCAGCTTCAGGCCTCGCAGCATGTCCTCGGCCCCGCGGACCATCCGCGTGGCGCCGCCGGCGGCCGCGAACGCTTCCATCGCGGCGAGGCTGAACATCCCGTTGAGCGGTTCGAATCGCTCGCGGATGTTATCCGTCGCGACCGCGGCCCGAGCTGCCGCGTTCAACCCGGCGCCTCCCGGATCCACGCCCTCGACGACCCGTCCGCCCGCGAACGCCCCCACCACCTCTTCGACTCGCCGGTGGTTTGTCGTAAACGCCACGGGAACTTCGAGTCCGCGCCGAGGGCTGTAGGTCGCCACGCCGAGGACATCACTTGGCAACACGACATCCTGAACGAACTCCAGCATCGCCTCGCGCGCATACCGCAAGGACCGCTGATTGGCCAAAGTCAGGTCAAAGAAGATCAGAAAATGACGTCGCGCCGCAGGCGGCAGGCGCGGCGGGGCCACGGCGGCGGTAGTGAATACCACCGACGGGTCCAGGGTCGGGTCGGTGGGCAGCAGTTGCTCCGCTACCCGTGTGTCATCGCTGACCTCGAGAGCGTCTACGAGTGCGCGCGGCTGCCCGTCGATGACGAGCTCGAAGTCGTCCACACCCAGACCGGACACGAATCCGCCATTGGCGTCGGTAACGCCCACGTGGATGCGCATGACATCAATCGACGACTCGAACTGAACCGGAACCCGATCCTGCCCCCCATGAGCCGGGGCCGCGAACGCGAACGCCAGCACCATTCCGGCCGGCAAGCTCACAGATTTCCGTCGCCCGATGCTCATGGCGTCAGAGACTAGCGGGGACCAGCACTGCTAGACAAGTCGGCTCAGCGTCGCCGCGTACAGGCGGAGGTCCACCCGGGTTCGGTACCACCCGAGTGCCACTTGAAGCCGTCGCCCGTTCGGTCGTAGAAGGTCAGACCCGGGCCGGAGGTGCGGCCGCCCGACCGAAACACCAGGTCGTCGCCCTCGAGGCCGCCTTCCCAGACACCCGACTGATAACCGGGCATGCGGAAAAAGGTGATCTTCCAGTGACCTGCCGCCGGGTCGTAGATTCTGATGTTGGAAGTGTGGAAGTCAGGCGTCCAGTATTCGTCCTGAATGCCGAAGCCGTTGAGAAAGTAGTGCGCGTTCCAGATCGCC
>JAJCXS010000272.1 GCA_029263335.1 Acidobacteriota bacterium
CGAGGGGCTGGGTAACGGGCTGTACAACGACGTGCGTCTTACCCGTCGCCCGGCGGGAGAGGAGCCCGAAGGGGAGGATGCCAGCTACCACCTGCAGATCTACAAGGACGCCGAGGAGCTGCTGCGTGCCGGCTCCGATGCTGCCGACCCGGAGCGCGCCACCCGCGCTCGCCAGAGCCTGCTGGGTCAGGAGGACCTGCGCTTCATTCGCTGGATGGCGGACATGAAGATGAAAGGCGTCAACCCGGATCCGTGGGAGACGATCGACGGCGCCACCGACGAAGAGAAGCTCGCCAACGCGCTGGCGCTCAACGAGTGGATGCGCACCAAGGGCCCGCAGATCCTGGCGCAGACCGCCAACGTGTGGATGCAGTCGTTCCAGCGCACCATGGCCGGCGGCACGCCCGAAGAGCGCCAACGCGCACGCGCCGACGCGCGTCGCATCGGCAGCACGGTGCTCAACGTCGATGAGAAAGACCCCTACGGGGCGGCGACCATGATGCGGCCACCGGTCATCGCCGAGGAAGCCCCCGACGGAACCACCCGTTACCGGGTGATGCCCCAGGCGCAGCACGAGCAGCAGATCCGCGCCCACATGCGCCAGGCCGAAGCGACGCGGGCACGGATGAAGCGCAGCATGGACCGGGTGGAGGCCGCGATCCGAGCCGAGTATCCGGCGGACGCGTATCTCACCGAGCAGCAACGCGAAGCGGTGGCGGCACGGATTCGGCAGATGACGCAGGCGGTCTTCGATCAGGAAGAGCCCATCCCCGAGCAGGAGGCGGAGGTCCTTGAATGGTTCCGCTTCTGGTCGACCCGTTGAGGTGAGGGGCGACATGAAGGGCCCACGAAAGCGCGCACGCGTGGCCGTTGGGACGCTGGTCCTGATGGTTGGGGCCGTGCTGTTCGGGGCCCTGCCGGGCGCGACGATCCTTGGCCAGGAAGCTGTGCAGCAGGCCGAGCCGCCGATACCCACCGACTTCAACGAGCCGCTGCCGATTCGGGTATCCGTCCGCATCGAAGGTGGCATGACCACCCAACGTGTGGTTGTCGGCGTACACCGCTGGCGACAGCGCGGGCAAGATTCTGCCCCCACCTCGAGCTTTACCCTGTCGGTGGACACGCAGCCGCCCTTCTTGGAGAGCGTCTCCTTTCCCGGAGGCAACCGCCTGCGGTTCGAACCTGACGAGGAGCGGAGGGAAGTGGTCGTCGAGCTGGAGATCGCCCGCGACGCGCCGGTCACCGAGGGCGAGTTGGTGATTCTCGTGCACGCCGAAGACGAAACGCTGGAGCCGGCGGACCGGCGGCTGTCAATACCGTTCGCGTACACGCCCGCGCCCGTGTACGCCGACCCGGCGGTATCGACCTGCGTGATCCGCGCCGACGCTCCTCAAGACTTCCCCGTCAAAGATGCCATCGACTACTGCGACCCGGACATCGAACTGGTCAGGGAGTACGACCGCGTCGCGGTGTTCTTCACGCCCCCCCGTGATTTTCGCGAGCCGTTCGAGGACCGGGAACCTTTCCTTTGGCGCATCCTGGGTCCCAGCGGCAGCGTCGCCTACCTGTCCGCGCGCGACAACATGGTTCGAGGTGGTCGTTCTTCTGGGAGCTTTGCTCCCGAACTCTGGGACAGCCCGCCGTTTGCCAAGGAAGGATCTCCCGGACCCTTTGTCGAGGTCATTGACCTGTGGGATCGGGACGAGCGTCCGGACGCTGCCGCCACGCGCATGGGCCCCGGCACCTACACGCTGCAAACGGTCGAGGCCGAGTACTACGACGATGCGGGAACGGAAGTGTTCGGCGGCGGCGTAAGTCTTGGCAAGCAAGTGAGGGTTCGCGTTGTAGGACATGAGGCCCGCAGCAACCCCAACAGCATCGATAGGGAGATTCTCGCGGAGTGGGAAGACGCCTCGGTGACGTTCGAGGTCGCCTCGTCGCGGCTCTACTTCCAGGGTTTTGTCACCGAGCAGGTCAAGAGCGTGAAGCTGCCCGACCGGGAAGACGTATGGGCCGGCGAGCTCACGCTCGAAGACCCGACCATCACTGGCTCTAACGTCGTGCTCGACGCCAACGCCTGGTGGCAGAAAGCAGAGAAGAACGAGGAGGGCGAGCGTATTCCCGGGGCCGAGATCCATCGCGCGAGCAGCAGGCTGACGCTCGGTCTCCCCGCTCAGCTCGCGCCGGGCCACGAGATCATGGGGGACTTGGGTGTCCGGATCGAGCCTCTCGAGGAGCGAGGGGAATTCTTCTTCAGTGCCGGTATGTACCTGATGGTCCCCACGAGCCAGGCGCCTCCGGACCGGCATCTGGTGGAGGGCGCTGACCCGCCGGGATTCTGGGCTGGCGAAGCCTATTACGAGAGCCGCGAATTCACGTATTCGCGAATTATCGAGAGTGCCGGGGAGACCGACGTAATCTGGGTGTGGAACCGCACCGCTCCGAGGCCGAGTTACGCGGACAGCTTGAAGGAGGCCTCAGAAGCGGAGGTCCGGATGCTCCTGGCCGCCGGCGAGTATGTGGATGCGGCCGGGCAGCCGGCACGACTGTTCCCGGGCCACCTGCACGATGCTGAGACACTTTGGGTCATCCCGGTCTTCGTCACACTCACCGACAACGCCTTAGTCACCGTCGACTACTTCGACGTCGGAGCAGATCGCCCGAACGGCACGCTCTCCATGAGGAGCTACGGCTACGCGATCTACGCCTCTAGGCCCGGCAGTTACGCTGGTCCATTGCCAACGGGTGGTCCCGAGACCGGTACCGGCGATGATCCCGGTGCCGATAATCCTGGCGGCGATGATCCCGGCGGCGACGATCCTGGTGGCGATCATTCCGGCGGCAACGATCCCGGGGGCAACGACTCCGGCGCCGACGATCCTAGCGGCGACGAACCGGAGGAGGGCCCCATCGACCCCAACACCCTCAATCCGGCGGATCCGGACATCGCGGCCTTGATTCGCCAGTGGATCACGGTCGCCGAGCCGCCCAAGAACGTTACCGAGGGTGCTGATTTCCATTACAACCACCGCGGCACGGTCGTAGGCACGGCGGGCAACGGTGGCCTCGTTACGGCAACGCATGAAGAGGGCCTGCCATTCGACGCTGTCTACGTATGGCAGAACAGGGTGACGCTCGATCTCGATTCGGTGAACCACTGCCGGGTCGAGGAATACGTGGTGGCGAATCTCGAGGGATCAGGCATCGACCACTGTGCAGGCCGCTACACCGCACCTGACACCGTTTCGGTGGCGGATGTCTCCGGCATGCCTGCGGCGGAGGCGAGGTCCCGGCTCGAAGACGCCGGCTTGAAGGTCGCGATTGCGGTCGTCGCCGAGGCGACTTCAGAGCCAGAGGCATTCACCGTGCGCGCCCAACGGCCGGGCCCGGGGAATGAGCTGACGCCGGGTAGCGAAGTCCAACTCGACATCTACGGCGCCTATGACCCTATCGTGGTGGTGCCGGACCTCTTCGGAATGCCCGCCGGCGAGGCGGAGGCCCTACTGATACAAGCCGGGCTCCAGCCCGCCCTGTTTGGCGGCACTGAAGCAACCTCGGCAGACTTGGAGTTCCGCGTCTACGATCAGCAGCCTCCGGCAGGGGACGAAGTGGGCCCGGGTGCCGTAGTCCGCTTCGATGTGTACGGTGCGTACGTGCCGCCACCGCCTCCCGAAGTGTGGGCAGCGTTCGCGTCGTCGGCGTCGGACTCGGGTACGTGGAGCAGGAGATACAACCATCCCTCGCGCCAGGAAGCGGAGACGGCAGCGCTAGAGGGATGCCAAGGACTGGCCGAGGACTGCACGATCCGAGCCGCATTCACGAGCTGCGCCGCCTATGCGCGCGATACGAGCGGGCGATCGAGCATCAGCTGGAGAGACACCGTGGCCGCCGCAGAGAGTGCGGTGATCGAGAGTTGCCGAGCGACCGGAGGCGACTGCCAGCTCGAGATGACGTTCTGCGCCGACGGCAGTAACCGTTGGACGACGGAGAC
>JAJCXS010000273.1 GCA_029263335.1 Acidobacteriota bacterium
TTACGGTCGCAGCAGTGGTGGCATGGGCGGTGTTCCCGGCGCCGGCCGCGTTCTGGCTTGGCAACCTGGCTCTCGGGATGCTGGTCGGACTGGTCGTCGTGAAGCTGTACAAGACCGGTGATGGCGCGTACGTCGTGCCGTGTGCGATCTTGCTCGCGCTGCCCGTGCCGGTCACCTCAGCCACCGTTGGCCTATTCGAGCCGGGTGCGATGGTCGGTGGGCTGTTGGCGATGATCGCGGGAATCACGCTCACCGTCGCGCTGAAGCGCCAATCCGTGCTGGGCGTTCAAGAGCAAGACGCCTAGCTGGAGGTTGTGGCCGAAGCGCCGCGGCGTCAGGTCGAATCCTCCAACCGGTCCTAGCGATGGGTCAGGCGACGGAGGGCAGAGCCGTCCGGGTGGACGAGGTAGATTTCCCAATTGCCGTCTCGATTCGAATTGAAGACGATCCATTCACCGTTCGGCGACCATGCGGCGGTCTGGTCGGACCTCTCCGATGTTGCGATGCGCTCGACGGCGCCGGTCTCCAAAGTGAGGACGTAGACGCTTCGACTCCCTTCATGGTCGGAGTCGAACAGGAGCCGAGACGCGTCGGGCGACCAGGACACTCCGCCCTGTCGTCCGGGAAGCGCCAGGACCTTCCTCGCTCCGGCACCGTCCGGCTCCACCACATAGAGGTCGGACTCGTCGTCTCGGCTCGACGCGAACGCGATGAGGCTTCCGTCCGGGGACCAGGCCGGGTCGAAAGCAGGTGACTCCACAATCACCTCTTCCACGCCCGACTCCACGTTCATCACCATGAGGGTCTGGGTGCCGTCAACTTCCCGGTAGAAGACCAGGCGCTCGCCGTCGGGAGCCCAGCCGGGGGTGTAGTCGTTCGCCGGGTGGGTCGTAAGTCGCCGCTGGTTCTTGTTCGCCAGGTCGATCAAATAGAGGTCGGACTGGCCATCGCGAACAGAGAAGTGTGCGATGGCGCTGCCGTCGGGTGACCAGTCGGGATGCTGATCCCGGAAGTCGTCGGTGGTCAGCCGTTCAATGTCCATTCCCTCCAACGACATCGTGACGATCTCTCGTTCGCCAAACTCTGTCGTGTAGAACACGATGCGGGTTCCGTCGGGCGAAAAACGAGGATACGCGTCGACCACATCCTCCTGAGCCTGAACGCTGGGGGGCATGGCTGCGATCGAGATCGCGACGAATAGAAGGGCGCGAACAGAGAAGGTCATGCGGGCCTCACCAGAAAAGACATTTACGTCATCCTACGAGAGGCACGCTCAGAACTTCCAGGCTCCGTCGTCCTCGCCATGGCCAGCGGACGGGACATGCGATCGTGACAACTCCCGACGGACGCTACCTGTACGGTGGTCACCTGACAGGACCCGGCAGCTGACGGCGCGCCGTCCGCGTAACGCAGGGAATGCATCCGCACAAGAGATCAGAGACCTGAGGTCGGTGGGGGAGACCCGTCCATGAACCATCCAAAAGCTGAGGAAATAGCAGTCGGCATGGGGCACATACTCGATTCTCCAAGCGACCGTGCCTCGCTGGAGATGATCGTCTGTAGGCCGAAGCCGGGAGAGAGAGCGGTACTGGAAGAGGGCGTATTGGATGTCGGGATTGGACTCGTCGGCGACAACTGGCGGACCCGCGGGAGCTCAAAGACACCAGATGGGGCCGCGCACCCCCGCATGCAGTTGACCTTGATGAACTCGAGGGTCATTTCGCTGTTGGCCGGCTCCAAGTCGCGCTGGCCGCTGGCTGGCGACCAATTCTTCTTGGATCTGAACCTGAGTTCGGAGAACCTCCCGGCAGGCACGAGGCTGCAACTTGGCACAGCGCTCATTGAGGTCACCGAGATTCCACATACGGGCTGCAAGAAGTTCGTTGATCGCTTCGGGATCGATTCGATGAGACTTGTTGGCTCCGAGCTGGGGAGGACTCACAATCTCCGCGGCATCAATGCGATGGTCATTGAACCGGGCGTGGTGCGCCTTGGCGATGTGGTCCGGAAAACGCCCGAAGCCCGCTAGGAGTTGTTTCTACTGGACTCGTGAGAAGACGACGTCTTTCTGCAGGCGCTCGCTTCGGTCTCCGACTCGTTCGCGCGAGACCCAGCGGAAGCGGGCTTCGCTCAAGAACGAGATCGCAAGCAGTTCCTCGATAGCGCGCTCCTCGCCCCGAACCTGGATCGTGTACTGGCGGCGGAAATCGATGCCGTGGGTGTCCGGGTTCGTGCGTCCTGCGCGAACCTGCGGGGAGGTGAATCCTCGACCCATCTCCCACATCGCGTATGAACCTCGGAATGCGTCGTAGCCAAAGTGCCCGACGCGGATCACCTCGCCGCTCTCGCGCAGTTCGTATCGGACCCAGGCCCCGTCGAACAGCGACGTGAACTCGGCCTCCTGCTCTACCGCTGCGCCGTCTCGCCCTGCGATCCCCTCGATCTTCCACACGCCCAGCAACCTGTGCAGGAGGTCATGTTCAGGGCCGGGCGCGAGGGCTGCGCGCAACTCGTCGGTCATCCCACGTCCCTGATCGACCCTGGTCGCCGGCCCGAGTAGCGCGTCCATGTCCCCGCGAGCTTCAACCGGGGCCTGCCCCGCGGCGGGGACGGCGATGAGTGCAACAAGGCCAACGAACTTCAGGATCTGCATGTTTCGGTTCCTTCGGCGTGATATTCGGATTTTGCCTCGCAGCGAACGGCCGAAGCCGCGGAAGCGGCAGTCTCGATCGTTTGACCGCGAGCGTACCCCAGGGAGGGCCGGCGCGACGCCCGCAGATCATCTGGTGAACTAGGTCAGTACGAGCGCTGACTCGATCACCAGATCGATCGCAGCGTGGGCAACGACGGCGGAGAGTAGGGGGATTGCCGCACATCCGAGTAAGGGCGCTCACACTCTCTGCCCGGATCGGTTCGAGCAAAAGGAAATATTTAGATACGGTACTCGTGTTAAGAGTTTTGCGCGGCTAATACGAGGTGAGAGTGAGTCTCGCGAGTGCGGCATGTGTGAGTGATGGGTGTGAAGTTCCGGACCCGCCCGCGGCGGCGACTACGCGGCGCGTAATTTCGCGCCTGTGGCCGTGCGCCAGCGCCCCCAGTGCCCAGCTCATCCAGCTTCGCTGGGTGGCAGTGCTAGGCACCGTGGTCGCCGTCGCGACCGGCGGAACCTTGGGTACTTTCGACGACCCGATGGCGATTCTGGCGGTGGCGGCGGCTCTGGCGGCGATTAACGCAGGGTGGGCGTCCGGTCTGATCGCAGGCTCGCTGGCATCTGGCGTCGCGGCTCAGCTCCTGGTCGACGTAACTGCCCTGACGCTCCTGCTGCACCTCGCCGGTGGCGTCGCCAATCCGCTGGTCATGCTGTACATGGTGCATGCGATTCTGGCGGCGATCCTGTTACCGCGACGGCAGAGCTATCTGGTGGCCGGGTACGCGTGCATGGCGTTCAAGATGATCGCCGTGGGCGAGATGCTCGGCTGGTTCCCGCACCATGGGTTGTACCTGAGCCCCGGCGGGGCCGCTATCAGCGCCTCGTTGGCCATGAACCCTCGCTACGTGCTCCTGTTGATCGGTACCTGCGCCGGTTTGATGGGCGTCTCGGTCTATTTTGTCGGGGGCGTAATGGAAGGGCTCCGATCACGCGAGTCGGCGCTGCGCCGCACGCGCGGTCAGCTGCATGCCGCAATCAACAGCATCCAGGATGGCATCGTTCTATTCGATGGTGATGGCGTTCCGGTGGCCTGCAACCGCGCGATTCGTCCCGCGGGCTGCCTGTGCGAGAGTTCACAACAGCGCGGGGGCTGCCAGGCGGCTCTGCTGGGCGCCTGTCCCGCGTACCCACAGTGGCCGTTCGAAATCTCCGCGGTGCAGGCGATGCGCGAATTCGAGCAGGGGAGTGTGGTCCCCACCTCGACCGAGACACAGGACGGCGAACTCCGCTATCGGCACCGCCTCTTCCCCGTCGATCGGGCCGACGAGGGCGTGCGCCTAGTGTGGGTGCGGGAAGATGTCAGCGAGCAGCGCCACCTCGAGACGCAGGCGCGTCACCAGGACCGCATGGCAGCAGTCGGCCTGCTGGCTGCCGGCATAGCCCACGAGATCCGCAACCCGCTCGCCTCGATCTCCGCCATCGTTGAGGACACCCGGGCAACCAGCGTCGATGAGGAGGTTCGCGACGATCTGGGAACCGTGGGGTCTCAGGTGCATCGCATTTCGCGCATTCTCGGCGAACTCAACGGCTTTGCGCGCCCGCCCAGCGCCGAGCGCTCGGTGGTAGACCCGGCCGAGGTGATTCGCGAAGCACTGCGTATCGGTCGCTTCGATCCGCAGAGCCGCAGCGTTGAAATCATCGAGCGACTGGACGCCCCGGTGCCGACGATCGTGGCGAACCGCGATCAGCTCTTGCAGGTATGCATCAATCTGGTGCTCAATGCCTTCGAAGCCATGTCTTCGATGTCCTCCGGAGGCAGTTTGACGGTCACCACCGCACAGACCTCCGATGGCGTCGAGTTGCTCTTTCAGGACAGCGGCCCCGGTGTTCCCGCCGAGGTCGCCGAGCACGTCTTCGACCCGTTCTTCACGACCAAACGCAAGGGCGACGGCGCGGGCCTCGGACTCAGCGTCTCGGCCAACATCGTCCGAGCACATGGTGGGAGCATCGAGGTCGAAAGCGAGGCCGGCCACGGCGCGACCTTCCGCGTGCATCTGCCCAGCGAGTGCACCGCGAACGCAGAGGAAGGCGTCGACCTGGTTGCGGCTCTGCTCGATCCCGGCGAACCGCTGCGACCCACGGTGGTCATGTAGGCTGCCCGCATGGCCAGCATTCTGATCGTCGAGGATGAAGCTCCCTTCCGCGAGCGGTTCGTGCGGACGCTGCAGCGCAATGGTCACGAATGCCGGCCCTGCGGCGACGTCGCGACGGCTCGCCTGGCTGTTGAAGAAGCCGACTACGACGTGGCCTTTGTCGACCTGCGGCTCCCCGATGGTCTGGGCACTGAGCTGCTCGAGCGGCTGGGGGAGCGCGCCCCGCAAACAGCGATCATCATGATGACGGCCTACGCGGGCCTCGAGAGCGCGGTCGAGTCGCTACGCCACGGTGCGGTCGACTACCTCGAGAAGCCGTTCTCCTTCGAGCAGGCGCTGCACAGGCTCGACAGAGTTCTCGAGTATCAGGGTGTGCTCGCCGACAACCAGCGACTGCGGCGCGAGCTTCGTTCCGCCGAGCCGGCCACCGACATCATCGGCACCAGCGACGCCATGCGCAGCGTGCAGGCATTGATCGACCGTGTGGCCGCTAGCCCGACAACCGTGCTGATCACGGGCGAGAGCGGCACCGGCAAGGAACTCGTGGCACGGCAGATTCACCACCAGAGCCGCCACCAGAAGGGGCGTCTGGTCTCGGTCAACTGCGCCGCCATTCCAGACCAGTTGCTGGAGAGCGAGTTGTTTGGTCACGAGAAGGGGGCCTTTACGGGCGCCGAGCAGGTCAAGCGCGGGCTGTTCGAGCTGGCCGACAAGGGGACCTTGTTCCTCGACGAAATCGCCGAGATGGAGACGAATCTGCAGGCGAAACTACTGCGCGCGCTCGAGTCGCGCGAGATCATGCGGGTCGGTGGCACGCGTCCGATTCCGATCGACATCCGGTTGCTGGTGGCAACCAACCGGCGCCTTGCGGACCTAGTGGCTACGGGCGATTTTCGCGAAGACCTGTACTACCGGGTGCGTGTTGTCGAGATCGCCTTGCCGCCACTGCGGGCGCGGGCCGGAGACGTTGCCATCCTGGCACGGCACTTCGTGCAGAAATTCTGCCGTGAGCTCAAGCGCGCCAGTCTCGGGGTGAGCAACGCAGCCATGCGCTACCTGGTGGCCTACCGTTGGCCCGGTAACGTGCGCGAGCTCCAGAACGTCATCGAGCGAGCGATGATCCTATGTTCCGGCGACTGGATCGAGCCGGAGGATCTGCCGGCGGATCTGACGGGCAAGGCCGAGCTCGGCGACGAGGATCTGCGCGCGGCCGTCTGGGCGTACGAGCGCGAGCACATTCGCACCGTTCTGGACAGTGTCGACAACGATCGCAAGCGGGCCGCCGAGCTGCTTGGCATCGGTGTGTCATCGCTGTACCGGAAGCTGCAGGAACCGCTGCCGGAGGCCCAACGCGAGGGCCCCGATCCCGGCCTGGATGCCTGATCGCGCGGCCGCGCCGGCGTAGACCTCCCAACTTCGGGAGTCCGCGCGACGGCTCGATTCTCGTTTCTGAGAATGCTTGATTTTCGTGTTCCGAGACACCTTTCGCGGTGCCGGCTAAGTCTTTGATTTCAAAAAACATGCAGCGCTGCCACCAAGTGCGTCTCCGACCCTCGATTGGCACGCGAGTTGCTCTATCCAGACGGGCAGAGAGACCACCTGGTAACCGCCGGCGGGCGCGGCCTCGACCGCGACGCTCCGGCAGTGAGGGGAAGATGAGAGTGACGATGCGATGTGTAGGTCCGATCCGGCTGGGGTCGGTTCTGATGGTGCTGGTCCTCATGGTGGGACTGGCAGGTGGAACGGCATTGGCTGCCGTTCAGACCGCCGGCCAGGGCGGGGAAGAAGACGGTAAGGCAACTGCCAGCGCCGTTCCTCAACAGGAGGCTGGCCAGCAACAGGAGCAGGAGGAACAAGAGCAGCAGGAGCAGGGGCCTGCCAATCCGTTCCTCGACCTGGGCACCGAGCGCGGTGTCGGCGGTGAGGACTTCATGCGTTTCGACCGCGGGCTGATCAAGGATCAGATCCTGCAGTTCATCCCGCCGCTGCTGCAGCCGGCTTTTGTTGGCCACGCCTTCGTTCTGCCGCCGGGTACGTTCCGCGTCAGCATCGCGGCGCGCACGGCGAAGATACGGGGACAGGATTTCTTCAAGGGCGGCGAGTCGAACCTCGCTGGCTTCCGGGACTTCGAGGTCACGCGCCAGTTCGTCGATCTCGATCTGTTCTACGGCTTCGATCTGAACCGGCGTTTCCTACACGGGTTCACGCTGCGTGTGAACGTGCCGTACCTGAGTTCTTCGACCAATGGCGCCATCCACCCCAACGGCGTGCCCTTCATCAGCCTGATGGCCAACGGCAGTAGTCAGGCGATAGGCGACGTCAGTGTCTTTCTCAAGAAGAAGGTGCTGGATCAGGGCAATGCTCCGTTCGGTCTGGCCGTAGCCGGCGCCGTGCGCCTGCCGACTGGAAGCAACGAGGAGAAGTTCGGCAATAACGGTTTCATTCTCGCCCGGCGTCCCGACCCCGATGGCGACGGCGTGCAGATGTCGTTCGACGCGCTGATCCGCCTGCTGGGCGGACCGCAGAACTTCTTCAATGGAGCGTGGACAGTCCCGGCCAGCATGTTGACCGGAGCACCGCAGGTGATGACGCCCTTCCCCTTCAATGGCGGCGTCTTTGGTCGTTTCTCGGGCGACGGACGCCTGCCCAGCGTGTTGCAACCCGGTACGGGGAGCTTCGGTGCCATGGCGGGCGTGTTCTTCACGCGCCAGTTCGAACCGAGCGACTTCGGTGTTCTGGGGCGCTTCCCGGGCCGCTCGGCCTTGCATGCCGGTGTACTACACCAATTCAACAAGGCTTCGGATGGCGTCGATCCGGGCGATCAGACGACGTTCTTCGCCTCGTTCGTGAAGCCGGTCCATCGCGACTATCTGGCGCTCGACCTCACCTTCGTCGGCTTCCATCAGCAGGAGGACCAGTACGAAGGGTTCATTCCGGAGCCCGAGCTGCGCATCGATCCCGACACCGGTATCGAGATGTTCTCGTTCGACCGCGTCGAGCGCCCGGGCTTTACCGGCGGTACGACCTTGATGCTGGCGCCAAGCCTGATCCTCAGCCCCGACCCGCAGTTGCGGTTCACGGCGACGGGTCTGTTCCGCATCAAGAATCCGGATCTCGGCCCGGCGCCGAACTTCGTGCTGCGGCTCGCCAGTGCCTTCACCTTCTGATGCGGCCCTCGAAGCTCGGACATCCCAAGAACCAAGGATCAAACCGATGAACAACCGATGGACATGGAAACAGCCATGGATCGCGGCGCTGGCGCTCGTGATGCTGGTTGGAGTCAGCAGCGGCGGATACGCCCAGGTGCAGGATCTGCAGGCCCCCGACGGTCGCAGCGTGCACGTCAAGCCGGGCGCGGTGCAGCCGGACCTGTCGGCGTATCGCACGCCGCTGGAAGCGAAGATCGTTGATCGTCGCTGGTACACGAACGACGGCATGTACCTGGCCAACGAGACGAACAACAGCAGCATTTCGTTCCTGCTCGACGCCGTGAAAGCCGGCTTCCCGGTGGCGCACGACGAGGCCTTCGGCTGGGTTACCGCACAGGAAGCCTATTGGTACTCGCGCTACGTGCTATCGAACGTCTTCGCCCAGTCGCACCTTGGGATCAGCATGATCCACGGGCCGTATTGGACGCTCAAGGCGCAGGAGATGCACCAGAAGAACCGCTTGCAGCGCGACCGCGGCGAGCGTGTTCCGTCGAACAAGGACGTGCTGCTCGGGGTCTACCTGCCGCTGTTCTACAAGCGGACGGGTTTTCCGCGGGTCTTTGATGATGCCGCGCCCACGTACTTGCAGTACGCCAGTGGTGATCCCCACTTCACCGGTCCAATCGACGTCGGCGACACTTTCCGTGATCCGATGACCGGGAAGAACGGTAACTGGGGCGTGCCGCGGTACTACATCGACTGGCGCAACACGCGCTGGGATCGCGACGACATGGAGGTCGCGTTCGACCTTGGCGGTATCGCGCAGACCATGAAGAAGCAGCTCACCTGGGTCGAGTACTTCTTCCACTCCGACCATCGTGCGGCGTCGCCGTCGGATCCGACGCGGGAAACCCTGCTGCTGGGCAACGACGCGGAGGAAGGGTTCCGCGGCATCATCCTGACGTTCGCCGCGTTCAATTCCATGCTCGAGGCGAAGGCGGCTCTGTTCTATGACCCGCAGGCGGGCTCGCTTGGCGGCATCGACCCGCGCACCTACGACCCGGCAGAGGGAGTGCGTTATCTACCTCACCGCATCGTGCCGTCAGTGCTGTACGTGGGCGACCTGCCGGAACGAGTATGGGCGCTGGACAAGGTGTCGGACAAACGAAGCCTGCTCTGGGATCAGGCTTCGTGGCTGTGGTCGACGAGCGAGTACGAGTGGCTCGGAGTCCGTTTTGAAGGCAAGGCCTTCACCGACAATCCGCCGGTAGATGCCGGCATCATCGAGCGCAGCACCGTGCAGGTAGCGCAGGGCCTCAGCAACATCATGGTGCAGAACATGGAGGCCATGCACAGCCGCGACAACGTGCTCGTATCGGAGTGGTCTCCGGATGACGGCATGGGCACGGAGTTACGCCTCCAGGACGCTTCCATGGCGCTGGTCGCTCTGCAGGAGTTCATCGACCGCCGTTTCACGGCCGCCGCGCCCCGCGGACTCGGCCCGCGTGACATCGCCGATCGCGCCGACTCGTTGGTGCGCAATACCGCCGACTTCCTCGTGAGAATGCAGGCGGCGGACGGCAGCTTCCGTCCCTCCTACGACGTGGTGAAGGGCACGGCTCTGGGCGAGACGGACCTGGCGCGCCCGAGTTGGTGGGCCATCCGCGCCCTGACGGCCGCGTACTGGATCACCGAGGACGATGCCTATCTGCAGTCCGCGCGGCGCGCGTGGAACTACCTCGACGCCGGGTTCTGGGATGCGGAGCACGGGCTGTACCGCAGCCGACGCGGCGATGACACGGTGATGCTGACCTCGCTCGAGGTCGCCGCAGCAACGGGCGCGATGCGCGAACTGATGTTTGCCACGCCGTTGGAGGAGTTGCCGCCGCTGATCAAGCGCTTCACGCGCTGGTTCATCCAGGCACGTGATGTCAGCGGCATGCAGATGGCCGAGGACAACCGCACCGGCGAGCTCACCTATGGCGTGAACTCAGCCGATGAGGATGGCGATGGGATTCCATTCCTCAAGCACGGTCACGGCCGCTACGGCATCGCGCCGGTTCCGGCCGCGAGCGTCGCGGTGAACCTGGGCGGCGAGGGCAATCGTGCCTTTGCCGATATGAAGGGCGATCTGCACGAGGCCGATCGCCATACTGCCGTTCGCTACGCCTACCAGGCCCAAGGCGACGAGCGGGCTCGCCTGACGGTCGATGCTGCGGCTGCCAAAACGACTCGCAGGGTCGTGGCGGGCACTGCTTCGCCGGCCGCGGTGACCACGGACAGCCGGCCACAAGCTGAAGCGCCCACGGCGCGACAGGCTATGCAACGGTTCAACGGCACGCTGGTGCCGCTGCAGCCGTCGCGGCCGATCGCGCGCGGGTCGTCGCTCAGCGGCGGCGAGATCTATACGCGCAACTGTGCGGTCTGCCACGGGCAACGTGGCGAGGGCAATATCGGCCTGTCGTTGGAGACCGTAGCTGGCCAGGGCGCCGAGGCCGTCTTCGAGGTGCCCATGCAGGGCCGCTTCGATCAGGCCATGCCTCCCTGGGGTACCGGAGCCGACAAGCTCTCGGGCGTGCTAACCGACGAGGAGATCCGTCGGGTCGCCGAATACATCACCACCGTTCTCTTCCCCTCCAACGCGGGCGGCGGCCGATAGTCGGCTACCGATCCTGCATCCATTGACTACAAGGACCGCTAGAAACATGAAGTTGCTCAACAATTCCCGTTCGTCGCTGATTGCGCTCGTGGCGCTGCTTGCGTGCGGCGTGCTGGCGGTAGCTGGCAGTGCCCAGGCCGCCAGCGGTGCCGACTACCAGGTCATCAATGTCACCAACGGTGGCACGATTACTGGCACCGTGACGCTTTCGAGCATGCCCGAGTGGAGCACTGAAGTGGCCGTGAGCGCTGACCACGACATCTGTGGTGAGCGTTCGGCCGACCCGAGTGCGTCGGTCTCCGCGGATCTACAGCTCCAGGGGGCCTTCGTGTACCTGGAGGACATCACGGCCGGCAAGGCGTTCGCGCCGGGGGCGGTGAATCTGGACAACAAGGGCTGTGTCTACATGCCCTACGTGCAGGGCGCGGCTGCCGGTGGCGATCTCGAGGTAGTCAACAGCGACGAGGCGCTGCATAACGTCCACGTGAACATGGGTGTTCGCACGCTGTGGAATCTGGCATTGCCGCTGCAGGGCTTCTCGGTGGTCAAGACTCTCCCCGAGCGGCCGGGCGTGCTGGACATCCGCTGCGACGTTCACGAGTGGATGAAAGCGACGGTGCACCTGATGGAGCATCCGTACTTTGCCACCACCGCAGCGGACGGCACGATTCAGATCGACGATGTGCCGGCAGGCACCTACACGATGGTGATCTGGCACGAGCGTCTGGGCGAGACCCGTCAGCAGGTGACGGTGGCGGCTGGCGGTAGTGTCGATGTTCCGGTAGTTCTCGACGCCGAGTGAGACAGGCGGTGTCTACGAGGCGCGCCAGCTTGGTTCTGGTGGCCTGTGCGTGCGCCCTGGCGGTACCGTCCGCCAGGGCGGCGCCGTCGCCGGGCCCGCAGCAGGAGGAATCGCGCGACGACGAGTCGCGTGAGGAAGGCTCGGCCGACACCGGCAGGTCCTTTCTCTTTCGCGAGGTGCTGCTGTCGGGCTTCTATTCGTCGGCGGGCGTGCCCGGTCTCCCGCCGGGCGACACCACGCCGGACCACTTCGGCCTGTCGCCTCGGCCACCGGGAAGTTACGTCGCGGTCGATTACGTCCGCACGTTTACTGAGGCGTCCTGGCTCAACCGCCACTTGCTTCCGGAGTGGCTGTCGATTGCCGCGATGAACCTGCATCCGCGCGTAGTGCTGGATGCTCTCGATACGGATACTGGCCTGGGGCGGCTCGAGTTCGCTCCACAGGACTTCTGGGTACGCTTCAACGTTGGCAATGTCGACCGGCTGACGCTGCGAATCGGGCAATTCGTTATTCCCTACGGAGCCAACCCGGTGTTGGCGCCACGACAGCAATTCTTGCTGCCGATCGAGGCGACCGACCTGGGCCTGAAATGGGATTGGGGTATCGACCTGAAGGGACCCCTGGGGGAATACGACTGGGAAGTCGCGGCGACGCTCGGCGCCGGTGAGGGATTGCACGCCCCGCGGCCGTTTTCGGGCTCTCCGGATTCGCGCTTTCTGCTGACCGGTCGGCTCGGCACGCCGACTTACCGCGACGCCCAGTACGGCGTCTCTTTTCTTTATGGAAACCTGCCGCAGTTGCGCGGCGCCGACATCGTCAGCCCGACGGCGACGCGACGCTGGCGGGTGGCTGCCGACACCTTCTACAAGTACGGCACCTACCTGGTAGCTGGCGCTCAGTTGTCCTTCGGTCAGAATCGTCTCGACGCCGAAGACGCCGCAGCAGGCCAGGGGAGTGGTACGGCCGAGGTGCTCGGCTACCGCGCCTGGCTCGACTGGGTCGTGCCGACCCACCAGGATCTGCGCCTCGGCGCCCAGCTCGAATCCGTGATTCGAGACCTGGGTCGTCCAGCTTCCGATGACAGCGCGCTGATTCTCGAAGTTGGCTACTCTGTCAGCACGGAAATGAGCCTGACGCTCGATTACCGCATCGAACTTCACCGCACCCGTCCACGTTCAACCGAGGGCCTGTATCTGGCCATGATCTGGTATGGCCAGTAGGCCGCGACAGAACCGGCGATGGCGCGCCGGTCGTCTCATCGCGCGGGGCATCGTATGCCTGGGAGGCGCGCTGATTGCTGGTGCGGTATGCGTGGGTGCGGCCGTGGGCCAGGAGGAGTCCCTGCGGTTCACGGACATCGCTGCCGAAGCCGGGGTGACGTTCCGGCATGACTTCGGGGCGGGGCGACTCGACAATATCCTGATGACGACCGGTGGCGGCAGCGCGCTGGTCGATTTCGACGGCGATGGATGGCTCGACGCCCTGCTGGTGAACGGCACCGCTGTCGATGGCCTGGGCGCCGTGTTGGCGGGTGGCTCGTCGCATGCGTTATTTCGCAGCGATCACGGCGAGCACTTCACCGACGTCACCGCCGCTGCCGGCCTGGGCACGCCCTCGTATGGGATGGGCGCAACAGCCGGCGACTTCGACGGCGACGGCATGCTCGATCTGTACATCACCAACTACGGCGACAACCGGCTGTATCGCAATCTCGGCGATGGCACCTTCGAGGACGTCACCGCGGCGATGGGACTGGAGGGCGGGCGCTGGAGTACCGGGGCCGTCTTCTTCGACTACGACAACGACGCCGATCTCGATCTGTACGTTGCGCACTATCTCGACTTCCGCCCCGACATGCCGGGCGTACACGCCTCGTCCCTGTCAAAGCGGGGAGGGATGCGTTCGTTCCCGTCGCCGCGCGACTACGACGCCGAGTCCGACAGGCTGTACCGCAACGACGGCGACCGCTTCTCGGAGGTCGGCAGCGAGGTCGGCCTGGTGGAGGCCGGCAAGGGCTTCATGCCCGTTGCCGCCGACTTTGACCAGGATGGTGACATCGATCTGTTCGTGGCCAACGATGCGAGCCCCAACTTTCTGTACCGCAACGACGGTGGCACGTTGTCCGAGGTCGCCCTGGCGTCAGGCGCGGCGTTCGACCCGCAGGGCGTGGAAACGGGAGCCATGGGGGTCGATCTGGTCGATGTTGACGGCGACGGATTGCAGGATCTGTACGTGACGAACTTCATCTTCGAACACAACAATCTGTATAGGAATCTCGGCGGGCTCCTGTTCGAGGAAGCCACGCGCGCGGCGCGTTTGGACCGCGACAACCACCGCTACGTTGGCTGGGCGACGCGCTTTGCGGACTTCGACCACGACGGCTATCTCGACTGTTTCGTGGCCAACGGCCACGTCACCGACTACGTGGACGGTTTCTCTCAGGGAGTTACCTATCGGCAGGAAAACATGTTGTTCCGCGGTGCCGCCGACGGCCGTTTCAATCGCGCCAAGAAGCTGGGCGACGATTTCGGTGAGCGCCGCGTCAGTCGCGGGGCCGCGTTTGGCGACATCGACCACGATGGCGACATCGACATCCTGATCTCGAACTCCGGCGACCGCGCCCAGCTGCTGCGCAACGATTTGCCGCGCAACGACCAGTGGCTGCAGCTTCGCCTCGTCGGGCGCGGCGCCAACCGACAGGCCCTCGGGGCCAAGGTGACGGTGCGCGTGGGCCAACGGCAGGTGTTCATGGAAGCGCGGTTCCCAGGCACCTATCTGAGCAGCAGCGACCCGACACTCCATGTGGGCCTGCGCGCGGGCGAAGAGAACGCGACGGTCGAGGTTACCTGGCCTTCAGGTCAGCGCTCGACGCACTCGGCGGCGGCCGGCACGCTGGTACTCATCCGCGAACCGTAGCGGCGCGAGCGCG
>JAJCXS010000274.1 GCA_029263335.1 Acidobacteriota bacterium
GCCGCCGTCGGGTTCGGCAAGAAATGAGAGGGCAGGCGGGCCATGGTAGCATCCGCGACGGTGGCCGCCGCGGTTGTGCGAACGGCCGCTTTTCCTGTATCGAGGTAGTTCATGGGTCGCGAATCAGAGCCGTCCACGGCCGCCCCGGAGACATCGCGAGGGCCGCGGGAATGGCCGCTCGAACCGAGTCGGGCCGAAATGGGCGCGGCGATCGACGCCGTTGCCGCCAGGATCGTGGAGCACGTCGACTCGCTGCCGTCTCAGGGGGCCTGGGGTAACGCGGACCAGGCGGATGTCCAGCGGGCAGTCCGGGCGGCGCGCGAGCCGGTTCCCACCAGTGGCAGCGACCTGGAGGGACTGCTGGACTACGTGTTCGCGGAGGCCGTGCCGCGCAGTTTCAATACCGCGGGCCCCGGGTATCTGGCGTACATCCCGGGCGGCGGTATGTTCGACTCGGCACTGGCGGCATGGATCGCCGATTCGGTGAATCGCTACGTCGGTGTCTTCGCCGCCGCGCCCGTACTGGCGCAGCTCGAAGCCAACGTCGTGGCGTGGTTCGCCGACATCATCGGCTACCCGCGCGCTGCGCGAGGGTTCCTGACCAGCGGCGGTTCGCTGGCCAATTTTACCGGCGTCGTGACCGCCCGGCGCGAGCGCTTGCCAGAGAACTTTCTCGCCGGCGTGATGTACACCTCCGACCAGGCCCATCACTCGGTGGCGAAGGCCGCCGCTAACGCCGGGTTTCCAGCGAGTGCGGTGCGGGCGCTGCCCTCGGACGACAGATATCGGCTCGATGTCGGGGCGCTAGAGGACGCGGTCAAGGAAGATCGGGCTGCGGGCCGGCTGCCCTTCCTGGTCGTTGCCAGCGCGGGCACCACGAACAGCGGTGCCGTTGATCCGCTCCACGCGATCGCGGACGTGGCCGCAGCCGAGAATCTCTGGATGCATGTCGATGGAGCCTACGGCGGGTTCTTCGCCATGACGGAGAGAGGGCGTGCGGTGATGGCGGGCCTGGAGCGTGCCGATTCGGTGGTTCTCGATCCGCACAAGAGCTTGTTTCTGCCCTACGGAACAGGCTGTCTGCTGGTTCGCGACGGCGGAGCGCTGCATCGCGCCCACTCGTTGCGAGCCGACTACATGCCGCCGATGCAGGACGACGCCGACCTGGTCGACTTCTGTGAGATTTCGCCGGAACTGTCACGCGGCTTTCGCGGGCTCAAGGTCTGGCTGCCGATGAAACGACACGGCTTGCCGGCGTTCCGCGCCGCGCTCGACGAGAAGCTTGATCTGACCGAGTGGGCGACGGAACAGCTCGCCTCGCTGCCGCACGTGGAGATCGTTGCGGCACCTCAGCTGACAGTGGTGGCGTGGCGCTGGCGACCGGAAACCGTGGCGGACGCTGAACTCGATGAGCTCAATCGCGAGCTATTGCGGCGGATCAACGCCCGCGACCACGTCTACCTGACCGGTACGCGCCTGGCGGGTCGCTTCGTGATCCGTATCTGCGTGCTTTCGCACCGTACGCACGACGATCGCATGGAAGCGGCGCTGGCGGATGTTCGCGCGGCGATCGCGGAGCTCTCGGCCGAGCTTACGGGTAGCTAGCTCTGACGTCGCTACGCAAGGGCGCGAGCGTTGGCTTCGCCTCGTAGTTGATCCAGGGCGGCCAGCAACTCGGCGCTGTAAAGCAGCACGAGCGCGGCGTAGTAGATCCACAACATGAAGATCACAGCCGCGCCTGCCGAGCCGCTGAACGTAATCGTCGCGGTCGCATAACCGAGGTAGATGCCGAAGCCGTAGCGCGCTGCCCGCCACCCCAGTGCCCCGACCAGAGCCGCTGGGATCACCATCCTCCAATCGTGCAGGCGGCGCGGGGGCAGCGTGTACAGGATCAGCATGAAGACGAACATGTCCAATGCGAACGACGAGGTAAGGCTGAGGATCGTGGCGCTTTCGAGGGCGCTGATCAGTCGCGCGGGAAGTGGCGCTTCGATGTTGTGAACGACCGTGATCAGGGTGTTGAACACGAAGCTCAACATCAGCAGTACGGCGGCTCCCAGCGCGACAACGCGTGGTTTCATCAGGCCCCACAGCGGGGGGTGATGGGTCTTGAAGATGCGGTCGAACGCCGACTGAATGGAGCCGAACACGAGGCTTGCGAACCAGACCGTAATGGCGAACGACACCAGGCCGATCGTGCGTCCATATCGCACCATCTCGGCCACTGCGCCGTTCACGACTTCGCCGAACTCGGGGACGAGGATCCCGCCGTCCTGAAGGAGTTGCTCGACGTCAGCTGGCGTGGCGCCCATGGCGCGGCTGAGCACAGCCACCACGAGCGCCACCAGGGGCACGATCGACAGGAGCGCGTAGAACGATATGGCGGCGCAGTCGTTGAAGCGGTTCTGGAGCCAGAAGTCGCGCGCCGCCACCGCGAGGGCACGAAGAAAGCTCTTCAGCAGGCTCTCGATCCGCATGTCGGATCAACCGGCTCGTGGATGTCGCCCCGTCGAACATAACAAGACTTCAGTCGGCGGTCGCGGGGGCCTGGAGTCCCAGCATCTGCTGGATTTCACCCTTGTGATACATCTCGATGAGAATGTCGCAGCCCCCGACAAACTCGCCGCCAACGAAGATCTGCGGAATGGTCGGCCACTGCGTCTCGGCCATCAGTGCCGCACGATACGCATCGAGATTCTCGAGCGTGTTGGTGGCCGTGAATTCCACGCCGAGGGCATTGAATACGTCGCACACGGCTTTGGAAAAACCGCACTGCGGCATGGCTGGCGTGCCCTTCATGAAGACATGAACGGGGCTTGCGGCCACCTCGGCCTGAATCTGTGTCTGAAGCTCTTCGATCATGGTGTGCACCTCAAGGTGTTCGTGTGCGGATCTGCAGGGCGTGAACGGCCTGGGTCATGTGGTTCCCCACCGCCCGGTAGATCATCTGATGTTGTTGAACGAGGGTCTTTCCGGCGAACGAGTCCGAGACAACCTCGACTCGATAGTGGTCGCGGGTCCCGGTGAGATCCGTCACCGCTACCTCTGCATCCGGCAGAGCGTCGCGGATTAGCTCTGCCAGCTCCGCCGGCTCAACGGGTGTCGGCTCGTGCATGGATTCTCGCTTGGTCGTGGGTCAAGAGGGTCCACAATTCTAGCAGTCGCCAGCGGAAACCCTTCGACCCCTGCCGTTGCGCAGAGGCCAATCCGCGGCGAGAGAATTTCCCTTCGCCGACCGTAAAAGGTGATTGAACCGTCCTATCGGACAGAATTAGACTTGAATAGTCATCTCTGACCATTAATGATCGCCTTCGCCTCCGAGAATGATCGAGGCGGGAGGTGTTTGCCCGAAGTGCGCAGAGCAATACCTTGCTTGCCGTGTTGGTTCGTGTTCGCCATGGCCTTTGCCATGGCGGCGCCGGCCGTGGTGCGCGCGCAGCAGTACAACTTCACCCGCTACACGGCGGCTGACGGACTTCCGTCGAGTCGCGTGTTGAGTCTCGCGCAGGACGCCACCGGCTATCTGTGGTTTGGCACCGACAGCGGGATCGCGCGCTACGACGGCACAGACTTCGAGCCCATTCCAGGAGTTCCCGGGGTTCCGGGTACACAGGTAACGGTGCTCGCTCCGGTGGGAGATGCGGTTGTCTACGCCACGCTCGAGGGTGGCGTTGGAGTGATCGAGGCCGGCGCTCGCCGTCCGCTCCTGGGAGAGGGGCTCGATGCTTCGGTGCGCGCCATCGTGCCGGACCCGAACGGCGGGCTGCTGTTGGCGACGAGCCGGGGGCTGGTGGCTTACGAGGGCGCCACCAGCGCGCGCCTCACCTCACTCGAGGACGTTCCGGATGGTTGCTGTCTGACAGTCCTGCGGGATCGCGGTGGCAGGGTATGGGCAGGAGGGCGCGGTGGCATCTTTCGGCTCCACGGCCGCGAGTACGTCGAGGGGATGGCAGGACTGCCTGTCGGCGCTGCCGTGCATGCTCTGCTCGAGGATCTGCGAGGCCGCATCTGGGTCGGCACCAGCGTCGGACTGTACCGCCAGGCGGGCGAACGCTTCGAGCGCGTGGATACCGGAAGCCGCTACGGCGTTCTGTCCGCGGCGGCCGTCGGGTCCGAGTTGTGGTTTGGCACCACTAGCGGCGCGCTACGCGTGCGCGGCGACCGCATCCAGCGAGTTGGGCCCGCTGCTGGGCTCGGCGACAGTCGGGTCAACGGCATCTTGGTCGATCATGAGAGCAACGTCTGGTTTGCTACGGATAGCGGCGTTGCCAAGTGGGTGAGCGCGGCCTTTGCGGCGTTCACGAGCGAACACGGCCTGGGCGACGACTTTGTGGTGGACATCGCCGGTGGCCGCGATCGGGTCCTGGTGGCGACGCGGACCGGCGTTGTCAGTGTCGATCCATCGAGCACCGTCGTTACCGAACTCGAGGTGGAGCGCGGCAGCGCCGTGCACATCAACGCCGTGGCGGAGAACGGCGGCCAGATGTTCGTCGGCACCGACCATGGGCTCATCGTCCGCGACGCGCGCGGCTCGCCAGCGAGAATGATCGTGGCGCCGGCGGTGCGATCGCTGTTGTCGCGCGGCGGCGAGATGCTGGTGGGCACGGTAGCCGGGTTGCGGCGTGTAGATGGAAATCGCCTGATCGAGGTGCCCGGAGCGGAAGCGCTTGCTGGCCTCGAGGTGGTCGACCTGACGCTCGATGGGGAGAACGAACTGTGGCTCGCCACCGGTGATGGCGCCGTGTGGGTATCGGATGGCGACGGATTTCGGGCCGCACCGCTCGTCCTCGACGGCGCGCAGGTTGTGGCGGTCGATCTGGCTCCAGCAGATCGCGGCGTCTGGGTTGCCAGCCGGGGTCAGGGAGCCTGGCGGTTGCAGGCGGATGGAAGCGCCAGCCGGCTCACCCGTGAAGGAAACGGCCTGGCCAGTGATTTCGTCAGTAGCGTCCTGATGGAGCCGGGCGGCGGAGTGTGGCTCTGCACTAATCGCGGCGTAGACCACTGGCATCCGGAACAAGGCATCACCCACTACGGTCTCGCAGATGGTCTGGTCTCTCTCGGGTGCACGCCGGGCGCTGCCGCGGCCGGTCCCGCCGGCACGGTGTGGTTCGGATCCCCGGAAGGGCTCACGGTAGATGTTCGCGGCGAAGGCACGGTGCGGCCGTTGCCTCCCACCGTGGCAATTCGTTTCGTCGTCGCGGGTGGCGTTGAGGCGAGTGAGGACGACCTGAGGGGGCTGTCGCCAGATCGCAGCGACGTGCGCATCGGCTACAGCGCGCTCTCATACCGCGATGCCGCGAGCACTCGTTTTCAGTATCGGCTGCTTGGCAGGAACGAGCTGTGGTCGCGACCGACGGACGAGCGGGTCGCTTCCTACACGAGTCTGGATCCGGGAGCCTATGTGTTCGAGGTACAGGCGATCGGAGAACAGGGTCTCTGGAGCGTCGATTCTGCCCGCGTGAGTTTCACCGTCTTGCCCAGCGCTTGGCAATCTGTATGGTTCCGCGGCGGGCTCTCGCTGCTCGCTCTCGGCCTGGTCGGAGTGCTGTTCTGGCGGCGACTCCGGCAGGTCGATGATGAGCGGCAGCAGCTGCGTCGGATGGTGGACAAGAGGACGCGCGAGCTGGTGGAGAAGAACGCCTTGCTCGAGCGGATGGCGACAACCGATGAGTTGACCGGGCTGCCGAATCGCCGCTTCTTCCTGGACAGCCTGCAGCGTGAGTTGCGCAAGCTGACGCGCATCTCGACCGATCAACAGTTGTCACTGCTTGTCATCGATCTGGATCGATTCAAATCGGTCAATGACCGTTATGGGCACATCACTGGCGACGCGGTGCTTCGCCACGTCGCAGGTCGACTCGCTCAGGCGGTACGTGCCACGGACCTTCCGGCCCGCTATGGCGGTGAGGAGTTCGCAATCCTGCTGCCCGATACGGCCGAGAAGGGAGCTGAGTTCTTGGCCGAGAAACTCCGCGCGGATGTCGAGGCGTCTGCGGTTCGCTACGAGGGCGCGACGATCCAACTCACGATTTCCGTCGGCGTGGCAACGATTGATGCTCCGACTCGCTACGGGCCCGAGATCGAGGCCGACCTGATTCGGCGTGCCGATGAGGCCATGTACCGCGCCAAGGCGAGTGGCCGCAACCGCGTCGTGATCGCCCCGCGAGATCAACCCGAGTCGGAGTAGCTTTCGGCGACCCGTCGGCCGCGTTGTTCGTCGATCGGTGCCAGCAGTATCAGTCCAGCGACGAAGAAGACAGTCGTGGCGAGAACCGCGAGGCGGTGCGAACCGGACAGATAGTTGATCAGTCCGTAGGTGACGGGCCCGACGATCGATGCTGCCTTGACCGCCATGCCCCACAGCCCGAAGAACTCCGCGGTCTTGCTGGCGGGCGAGAGCAGCGCGACCATCGCGCGGCCCGCCGATTGACTCGACCCGATGGCAATGCCGACGACGTTGCCGACCAAGAAGAGCTGGAATTTAGTCTGGATCACAGATGCCGCCAGGGCCGTGAAGGTCCACAGCAACAGGGTCATTGCGATGGTCCGCTTCGATCCGAAGCGGTCCTGGACGAAGCCGAACCCGAACGCTCCGATCGCCGCGCTCACGTTCACTACCACGAGTAACCAGATGGTCTCGACCTGGCTCATCCGTAGTACTTGCTGCGCGTACACACCGGCTACGGTGGTCACGACGGTGATCCCGGCACTGTAGGCCGTGACGCACCACAGCAGGCGAAACAGGTCCGTGAACTCGCGCGCCTCGTCGAGGGTCTCGCGAACGCGGGTGAAGCCGATCCGTACGTAACGCCACATGTTCTCGTTCGCTTCACTGCGTTGGCGACGCTCCTTCAGCCACAGGAAGGTGGGCAGGACTGCCAGCCCGAACAGGGCGGCGACGATGAGCGTTGTGTGCGGTACCGCCTCGGTCTCGGTCATGCCGCTGCCCACGGCCCACTGCAGGTACACAAGGCACAGCGCGAGCGCGACGAGTCCGCCGATATAGCCCCAGGCCCAGCCGTAGCCTGAGAGCTTGCCGATGTCTTTCGGCGGTACCAATTCCGGCAAGAACGCCGCGATGAGATTCTCTCCGGCGGCGTAGAAGGTGTTGGAGATGATGATCAGCAGCGCACCCAGCCAGATCTGCCCCGGGCCGACCATAGCCAGCATGGCGGTGGCCACGATGCACAGGCTCGTCGTCCATACCAGAAAGTGCTTCTTGGCCGCCGAGAAATCGGCGATGGCACCGAGCACGGGAGCGGTGAGCAATACCAGCAAGTAGGAGGCCGAGAGCGCCAACGTCCACACGAGAGTCGCGGACGGCCGGTTCTCCGCCACGACGGTGACGAAGTACACATTAAAGACCGCCGTGATGACGACGGTGGTGTAACCGGAGTTGGCGAAGTCGAACGTGCACCACGCAAACAACTCGCGGTTCGGTGCCCGCTGCACAGGGGGCGTCAGGCGAGCACCCCTTCGTCTTGCTTCATTTGCAGGAAAGCCTCGACCACGACCGGATCGAACTGGCTTCCGGAGCATGCACGTAGTTCGTCGGCGGCCAGCGTGGTCGCCATCGGCTTTCTGTACGGGCGCTCGTTTGTCATCGCGTCCCACGCGTCCACCACGGCGAAGGCGCGAGCCTCGATGGGGATGTCGTCACCAGCGAGACCGTACGGGTAGCCGGAGCCGTCGTATTTCTCCTGGTGATAGAGCACCAGCTCGAGCGAGGGCTCGAGGAAGCGGATACCGCACAGCATCTCGTAGCCGATCTGCGGATGCTGTCGCATGATCAGCCGCTCGCGCTCGTCCAGCGGCCCGTCCTTGAGCAGGATGGCGTCAGGTATGCCGATCTTGCCGATGTCGTGTAGCAGGGCGCCGGCCTCGATGATGGACAGTGCTGCTTCATCGGTTACCCCCAGCTGTCGCAGGAGGTTCTTGCAGCCGTCGGCGACGCGCGACGAGTGGTTGGCGGTCTCCTGCTCGCGGGCGTCAAGGGCCGCGGCGAGCGCGGCAAGGGTCTCCCCATAGCTGTCGCGCAGTTTGTCGAGCGTCGATCGCAGCTCCCTGGTGCGGGCCTGTACGAGGCTCTCGAGCTTGGTCTGGTACAGCCGGTTCTCCATTACCAGGCGCCTGCGTTCCAGAGCCTGATGGACCGAGACGAGCAGGTCGTCCATGTGGAGAGGCTTGACCAGATAGTCGGTTGCGCCGCGGCGCAGACATTCCACGGCCACCCGGCTGCGATCCATCGAGGTCAGCATGATCACCGGAACGTCGGGAAACCGCGGCACCACCTTGTCGAGAAACCACAGCCCGTCCCTGTCCGGAAGCCGCACCGCGCAGATCACCAGGCCGAAATCGGTCGCGACGCTCTCGTAGCGTCCGTCCACAGGCTTGAGGGCGCGCCCCTCTTCGGCGACCGCGTCGGGCCGATGGGCCTCCTCGAGCACACGCACCGCGTCGCGCGCATCCTCGGCGACCTGGCAGCCAAAGCCGAACTCCGCCAGCGTCTCAATGACGAGTTCGCGGAGTTCCGGATCGTCCTCGACGACGAGCACGCGCAGATAGCCGTCCTCGATTCGCGGCCGGCTCAGTTCGGCGAGTTCTGGCTCCATGTTCGTCATTGTGTCACCCCGAGCCGCTGCGGGTCGCGGGTGCCATTTCGGCCATGCCTGAAGCTGTGCTTATCTGTCTAACAGTGACTTTTGGCAACTTTATTATGTACTTGAAGTGGTTTTATGAGTTTGGCTGCGCGTTGGGCATTGTTACCATCTTTCCGAAGGTAGGGACAGACAGTGCCCGGCGGCTTTGGGTCGTCGGGCGAGCACTAGGCCGCGGATGACCCAGCAACAGCGAACAACAGGGCCACCGCGCGTGATGGTAGCCGAGGACGATCGGGAAATGTCCCACGTCATCGACTTCCTTCTGACGCGCGAAGGCTTCAGCGTGCGGCTCGCCCGCGACGGTCGAGAAGCCCTGCGCGCTATCGCCGAAGAGGACCCGTTCGATGTCGTCGTTCTCGACGTCATGATGCCGTTTGCTAGCGGCGTCCAGGTGGTACGCGCGCTCCGCCAGACGCCGGGATGGGACATCGTGCCGGTCATCATGGTTTCGGGAAAGGGGTCTGAGAGCGATGTGGTCATGGCTCTGGAGGCAGGTGCCAGCGACTATCTGACCAAACCATTTCGCCCACGTGAGTTCGTCGCGCGGGTGCGCGCACATGTTCTTCGGGCCCGGGCCGCTGCCAGTGCGCCCGGCCAAGCAAGCGGTCGAGCGGGCTGATGGTGGGGTTTCAGTCGTTCATCGCTGTCATTGCCCTGTGGGCCGCGGTGCTGGTCATGATGCTCACCCTCGGGTTGTTTGCGGTGATCGTGGGAATCCGGATCGCCCAATCGCACGGCCGTCGGCGTAGCGAGCGGTTGGTGCGTCGGTGGCGCAACGTGTTGGCGCGAGCGATCGTCGACGAGCCCGTCACAGCGCCCCCGGTGTCGCGTCGCGACGCGCCGGAGATCATGTCGCTCTGGGGCTACTACCACGAGTTTCTGCGCGGCGATTGCAAGACGCATCTGAATCGTCTGGCGCAACTTGCCGGGCTCGATATCCACGCCAAGCGCGGCCTGCGCTCGGATCGTGTTCGGCATCGGCTCCTGTCGATCCACGTGCTGGGCAACCTGCGCGATCGGGAGACGCGCCGACTGCTGCGTCCGATTTCGCGCTCGGCGAACCCCTACCTTTCTCTGGCCGCGGCGCACGCACTCATGCGTATCAGTCCCCGCGAGGCCATTACCGATCTCATCCCGATGATCGCCCAACGCCCCGACTGGCCTCCCGCGCGGGTCATGGCCATCCTGCAGGAGGCGGGCCCGGACGTGGTCTCTGAACCGCTCGCTCGCGCCGCCGTGGAAGCAGATGAGGCATATCAGCCCTTGCTGATCATCTACCTGAGCACCGGTCATGACCGCGCCGTGCTGCGTGCCATCAGGGAGATCCTGCTGGCCACCTCGGACGAACAGGTGATTATCACGGCCCTGTACCAGATCACTCGGATGGCGCACCCGGATGGGCTGCGGATCGTGCGGGTTTACCTCGAACATCCCAACTGGTTGATCCAGCTGCACGCCGTGCAAGGTGTCGGCCGCATGGGCAACGAGATGGACGTTGACGACCTCGTGCGAATGCTGCGCCATCGGAAGTACTGGATCCGGCTGCGCGCCGCTCAGGCCCTGGCCAAGCTACCGACCATGACGTCAGCGCGACTCGCCGGCATCCGTGACGATCAGGACGACCGCTATGCGCGCGACATTCTCCAGGAAGTTATCAGCCAGGAGATTGCAGCATGACTGTCATCGACACGATCCGGCCGATGGAGTGGTTCTTCCTCCTCTACTTCATCTTCACGAGCATCTTCTACCTGCTGCTCAACTATCTCGCCGTCCTGCGAGTGTTCGAGCATCTGGCGGAAACTGCGCTCGACCGGTTCTCCGTGAACTACACCGGTCTGGAGCCGCCGATCAGTCTTCTTGTTCCCGCCTACAACGAGGAACAGACGATCGTCACCACGGTCTACTCGTTGCTGCAGCTCGAGTATCCGGAGCACGAGATCCTGGTCGTGAACGACGGCTCGAGTGACCGCACGCTGGAGCACATGCTGGCGGAGTTCGACTGCGAGCCCACACCCGATGTCTATCACCGGGATCTGGAGACCGAGGAGATTCGGGGCCTCTACCGTTCGCGACTGTTCCCCAACCTCCGCGTGATCGATAAGGCCAACGGCGGCAAGGCAGATGCCCTGAACGCCGCGCTCAACGCCTCGCGATTCCCACTCTTCTGCAGCATTGATGCGGATTCCTTCCTCGAGCGGCAGAGCCTCCGCCGGGTCGTGCTGCCGTTCATCGAAGACTCGCGCACGGTAGCCGTCGGCGGCACGGTGCGTATCGCCAATGGTTGCCGGGTGGAGGAGGGGTCTGTCACCACGGTTGGGCTTCCGACAGGGCTGCTGCCGCTGTTCCAGATCGTCGAGTACCTGCGTGCGTTTCTGTTCGGTCGTATGGGTTGGTCGCAGATCAACTCGTTGCTCGTGGTCTCGGGCGCGTTCGGACTGTTTCATCGAGCCACCGTCATCGAGGTTGGTGGCTACAGCCGCAACACGTTGGGCGAGGACATGGAACTGACGGTGCGGATGCATGACTACCTGAGCCGTGCCCACCGCGACTACAAGATCACCTTCGTGCCGGAACCGATCTGCTGGACAGAGGTGCCGGAGGATCTCGGCACGCTGCGCACCCAGCGCGCCCGTTGGCAACGGGGCCTGTCCGAGAGCCTCTGGGCACACCGCGGAATGCTCTTCCGCCCTGGTGGCGGGGCGGCGTCCTGGGTTGGGTTTCCGTTCATGGTGCTGGTCGAGTGGCTCTCGCCGATCATCGAGGTCGTCGGGTACTCGTACATGCTCGTCGGTCTCTTGATGGGCTGGATCGATCTGCCCGTGATGTTGATCTTTCTGGCCGTCTCAGTTGGCTTCGGCACGTTGCTGTCGGTGATGGGACTGGTGCTCGAAGAGATGTCGTTCAAGGTCTACGCGCACGCGGGGCAAGCGGTGCGGCTGTTCGGCGTGGCGATTCTCGAGAACTTCGGTTTCCGTCAGCTGATGTCGGTGTACCGACTGATCGGCACGGTGCAGTGGCTTTTGGGCGCACGACACCACTGGGGTGACATGCAGCGCCGCGCTCCCTGGGACCCCGATGGTCCCGAAGAATTTCCGGCATCCGACAAAGCGTGAGGAGGAAGATCATGTCTTGGCGAAACAACGGCACGACGGCAATGCGGTGGTGGCATTTCGCAGTCTGCTGCAGTCTGCTGGCGACCCTATCCCTTCCCGGCGTTGCCAGTGCCGGGCAGGATCGTTTTAATCAGGCGCGCGAGCTCGCGTTCGCCGGCGATCGCGAGGGTGCCCGGGAGATCCTGCGCGAACTCATCGAGGCCCGGCCGAATCACTGGGACGGCCGAATTCTCCTGGGCCGAACGCTCGCTTGGGACAAGCGCTACGACGAGGCGCGTGAAGAACTCCTCGTGGTCGTGCGAGCCAAGCCCAACTACAGCGACGCGCGTAGCGCGCTCGCCGATGTGGAGATGTGGTCGGACCATCCGGCGGCGGCGATAGCCTTCCTCGATGAGGGCCTGGCGAGCAGCCCGAACAACGAGAACTTCCTCTACAAGAAGGCCAGCGCCCAGCGCAAGCTCGGCGACCTTGGCGACGCGATGATTACGCTGGACCGGCTGCTCGATCGCAATCCGTCGCATGCCCAGGGTGCAAAGATGTTTGCCGGCTTGCGCGAGCGGAGAGCGAAGAACAAGTTCGGGCTCGGGTACGGCTACACCGACGTCGACACGCTGTCGAGTGCTTGGCATGGGGCGTCGGCACAGTTCTCCCGACGGACTGGTCTGGGGTCGTTTTCGCTACGGGCCAACTGGTCGCGGCGCTTCGACCGTACCGGGAAACAGTTCGAAATCGATGCCTATCCGCGCATCGTTGATGGACTCTACGCCTACGTGAACTACGGCTATTCGGCTGATTCCCTCTACCCGACACATCGGTTCGGCGGCGAGCTCTATGCCAACTTGCCACAGGGAATCGAGCTTTCCGCAGGCTTCCGCAGGCTGCAGTTCGAGAACTCCGACGTGACCATCTACACCGGGACCGTGGCCAAGTATGTGGGCAACTGGTGGATCTCGGCGCGGCCCTACATCACGCCCAAGAGCGTCGGGACGTCGCGTTCGTACGCGCTCACCGTGCGGCGCTACTTCGGCAGCCGCGACACGTTCATAGGACTGACCGCCGGAACCGGATCCTCGCCGGGAGAGTTGCAGGACATCACCGACCTGGTGCGTCTGGATTCGCGCAAGCTGGGCGTGCGGGTTTCGTGGGCACTGACCGACATGTTCATTCTGAAGATCGGGGCGCGCTACGGATGGGAAGAGTTGATCCGCGGGCGCGAGCGCAATCAGTTCAATGCCGCGCTCGGCATCGAACGCCGGTTCTGAGGGCGTCGCCATGCGTTTGCCAAAGTACGAACGTCCACGGCCGATCACGGTGGTGCTGTTTCTGTGCACCTGGCTTGCGGTTGGCTTTGCCTCGGGCACGCTGACCCTTCTCGGCCCAGTTCGATGGATCACCACCGCAATGCGTGCCGGCGGTGCCACCGCCGTTGCCGAACGAGTCGCGGTGGTGTCCATCATCGCCGTCTACGTGTCGCTTTCGTTCGCCCTCAGCGTGCTGCTGACACGCGTGGCTATGGGCGGAGGCGGTTGGCGTCGATTCGCCGTGCCGCTCGGTGCCTGGGCGGCAGCCGGCGCCTGCTTGTGGCTCTGGATGACGCCGCAGCTGGTGAACGGGCTCCAGCCGGTGCAGACCGATACCGTGTCTCGCTTCACGTTCGGTCCGTACCCGGAGCGGGAACGATTCGAGCAGCTACGAGATGACGGGTTCACCGCTGTTGTTTCTCTCCTGCATCCGGCGGTGGTGCCTTTCGAGCCGACCCTGCTGGCACGCGAGCGCAAGTTGGCGGAGGAGTTCGGCCTCGAGTTCATTCATGCGCCCATGCTCCCGTGGGTGGGTGACAACGCCGAAACGCTCGCATTGCTGAAGCAGGTGGCTGGTCGCAGCACAGGGCGTTACTACGTGCACTGTTACCTGGGTCGTGACCGTGTTGGCACCGTTCGCAATCTGATCTCTCGGACCAGCGGGGCCGCGGTGGCCGACGTGCGGGCACATCCGCCTACCGAGCGCGCCTTCGACAAGAAACAGTTCGAGCGTGGCCAGATCGTCGAGGTGGACGATGGCGTCTTCCTGTCGCCGTTCCCGACCGACGAGGAGATGTTCGCCCACGTGGTTGACGGCAGCTTCGCCGCCGTGGTGTCGCTCCTCGACCCGGACAATCCGGACGATCGCCCCTGGATCGACAAGGAGCAACAGATTCTGGCTGACTACGGCGTGCCATTCTCGCTGCAGCCGATCTCGTGGAAGAAGTACTCGCCGGCAGCGGCACGGGCAGCGGCCGAGCACGTGCGAGGGTTGCCCCGGCCCGTGCTGGTGCATGCTTTTCGCTCGGACGGCGTAAGCGCCGAGGCTTTCGTTCTGGCCTACCGGAGCGGGCTGTTGCCGGTTTCGCCGGCCAGCTTCGAAGGGGTGATGGCAGGCGGGAAGGCGCGCGTGATGGCACCGAATATTGTCGTCGGGCCACGCCCGGCGGGGCCGGAGTTCGGCAGCTACCTGCGGGCACGGGGCATTCGCGGGATCGTCTACCTGGGCGATGCCGGCCAGCCCGACGCCGTACGGGACCGGATAGTGGCCGAGCAGGAAGCGGAGCTTTCGTTCCATGCGCTACCGCCGGATATCGGCAGAGTTGCCGCCCTGGTGGCGGTGGACGGCCCCTGGTACATCTACGGTCCCGGGCTAGGCCAGGTTCAGGGCGAGTTGAGCACGAGATTCAGTAACAGTCTTGGGCGCGTCTCCTCCGACGCCTCCGCGGCCATCGGGAGGTGAACAGATGAGCGAGCTGGCGCAACGAGGTGTCGAGTTCTTCCTATCGGCGCTGCCGGCCCCGTGGATGGTGGCGGTTCTGGCGCCCGTCTTTCTGATCTATGGAGTGTTGGCCGCGTGGTTCGCCGGCTGGCTGCGCATCGGTCGCGGCATCAAGACCTCGTACACGCGCAAGATCTTCCACTTCAGTATTTTCACCGCGGCGGGGCTCGTCCAGATCACCTGGGGACTGCCGGCCGTGTCGTTGTTCGGCGGCATCGTTGCTTCGCTCGTGCTCTATGCGGTGTGGCGGGGCGACGACTTCCCCTTCTATGAAGCCATGGCTCGGGAGTCGGACAGGCCCAAGCGGTCGCTGTTCATCCTCGTGCCGCTGGTGACCACTGCCATCGGCGGGCTGGCCAGCAACCTGTTCTTTCCGCAGTTCGCGTTCGTGGGCTATCTGGTATGCGGCTGGGGCGACGCCCTGGGCGAGCCTGTGGGCGCCCGTTGGGGGCGCCACGATTACCGCGTGCCATCGATCGGCGGCGTGCCGGCTCACCGTACCCTGGAGGGCTCGGCGGCAGTCTGTATCGGCGGGGCGATCGCGGCGGCAACGGGTCTTGCGCTATTCGGCTTGCCGCTGACGGTCGCGGTCGCGGTCGGTATCGGATGTGGCGTCTTTGGTGCCGCGGTGGAAGCCGTCAGCACCCATGGCCTCGACAACCTGACGATCCAGATCGCAGCGTCCGCCGCGGCATTCGTACTGCTCGGCTAGAGGCCGATCGCGATGATCTTGAGGGGCTTGGTGGCGCCGCTGACGATGGTCAGCGCGCCTACCGGGCAGCCCAACTCGGCGGCGAGCAATTCCAGCACCCGCTTGTTGGCGCGGCCACGTTCCGCTGGAGCCCGCGTGCGTACCTGGTAGTACCCTTCGGCCAGCTCCCGAACGCTCTCGCTCTTGGAGCTGGCGTTCACCTTGACGCGAACCGTGCGGCGGTTGGCGCTCACGGCGGAATCGTCGCGGCGGTCGGGACAGTAGGATGGGTGTGGGCCCGACGGCACTTCGCTGGAGAATGACCTTGTTGACGCTCTACCACCTCGCGGTCTCCCATTTCAGCGAGAAGGCTCGTTGGGCACTCGACCACAAGAACCTCGAGTACCGATCGCGCCTTCTCACGCCCGGTTTGCACGTGTTGACGACCCGACGTGTCGCCGGCTCGCGCACCGTCCCGGTCCTGGTTGATCACGACACCGACACGGTCCTGTCAGAGTCGACCGACATTCTTCACTACCTCGACCGCATACGTCCTGACCCGCCGCTGTTCCCGCTGGATGCCGATCTGGCCAGCGAGGTCGTCGAGGTCGAGGACCTGATTGACACCGGGTGGGGTCCCAACGCTTCTGCCTACGCATACTGCCACCTGACGCAATCGCCCAGAGACCTGCGGAGGCGATGGAGCGCCGGCCTTGGCCTGACCCAGCGAGGACTGTTGTGGGTGACCATGCCGATCATCAACTCGGCAATGAGGCGCCTGCGACGGCTCAGCCTGGCGTCGGCGCCAGAGTTCCTGGCAGACGCGATGAGTTCGTTCGATGAACTCGAAGGCCGCCTGGGCGCCAACGGCGGTGAATACCTGGTGGGGGACCGCTTCACGGCGGCGGACCTGACCGCGGGTGCGCTCCTCGGACCATTCGTCGGGGCGCCGGGCTCTCCCTGGGCGGAGGTCGACCCGGAGCAGACTCCGCCGGAGCTGCTGACAATGAAGGCGAATGTCACCGCGCGGCCGCTCGGGCAGTGGGCCCTGCGCCTGTGGCAGAGCCACCGGCGATAGGGTGGCGGCGCTTCCGGGCGCTCTGCGGACCTTGTACGATGTTGGTAGTTTCGGCCCGATGACGGGCGGAATCGGGAGGATTCGATGGCTGCTGCTCGCGAACTGCAGGTGCAGATTACCAACGAACCGGGTGCGCTGGGGAGGATCTCCGAACTCCTCGGTGAGCACGGGATCAACATCCACGGGTTCGGGGTTTGGGTGGCTACGGCGCACCTGCTGGTCGATGCGCCAGACAAGGCAGCCGAGCTGCTACGCGCCGAGGGCTTCCAGCTGCGAGTCGTCGACGTGCTGGAGCTGATTGTTCCCGACGAGCCCGGCAACCTCGCCGAGATCGCCGGAGCGCTCGGCGAGGCCGGCATGAACATCGATTACAGCTATACCGTGAGCAGCTCCACTCCCGAGGCGGCAGCTTTCGTGCTGGCGGTCGCGAATACGGATCAGGCCGAGCAGCTTCTCGACTGACGGCCGTATTCCACGTCGTACTTGACCAGGTAGTGCTGCAGCGTGCTGCGCGGCACGTCCAGTCGCCGCGCCGCAGCGCTCAGGTTGCCCCCCGTGGCGTCGAGTGTGGCGCCGATATGCCTACGGATGACGGCTGCGAGTGTGCGGTCCGCCATGTTCTCCGGTGCCGCGGCCGGGGCTCCCACCGTCAGGGAGTCGGCAATCGCCGACTCGATGGTGAGGGCGTCGATGCGCCCATCGGCCGCACCGGCCGAGGCCCGCACGAGAATCTGGCGGAGCTCGCGTGCGTTACCCGGCAGCTCGTAGCTTTCGAGACGCTGCATTGCCCGAGGAGTCAGCTCGACGCGCTTGCCGATGGTGGATTCCAGGCGCGTCAGGAACATGTGCGCGAGGGGCGCGATGTCTTCGGGTCGACTGCGAAGTGGCGCGACCTGCACCACCATCCCCGCGAGTCGGTGCAACAGGTCGAGACGGAAAGCGGCGCCGCTCGCCAACTCGGCCGCGGGGCGGTTGCTGGTTGCCAGGATGCGGACGTCGACCTGTGCGACATCGTCGGAGCCCACAGGTTGTACTTCGCCGTTCTCAATGACGCGTAGCAGCGCCGCCTGTAGTCCCGGTGGCGCCTCGCTGATCTCGTCCAGCAGCAGCGTGCCGCCGTCTGCTGCTCGCAGGCGGCCCAGACGTGCCCCGGTGGCGCCGGTGAAGGCACCGCGCTCATGGCCGAACAGCTCGGCCATGAGCACTTCGGCGCTCAGGCCCGCGCAGTTAACTACGTGCAGTGGCAGGTGCCGACGCGAGCTGGCCGCGTGGACCGCACGTGCAACGACATCCTTGCCGGTGCCGCTCTCGCCCACGATCAGCACCGGTTCGGTATAGGCGGCCCAGTCTGCGATCTTGGCGCGAATCGCGCGAACATGTGGGCTGTCGCCGATCAGCCCCACCTCGGCTGGAGCGCTCATGAGCGATAGCCGCCGCGTGGTGCGCGATGCGCCCGGCGCTGATGTTGCCTGCGGCATTGACGTTGCGGTGTATTCCGGGTCACGATGCACATCTCCACCAATCGCTCCTGCACTAGCCCTCCTACATGAGAAAACCCGCAACGACGGAACTTTCCGAAGTTTCTCGCGCCGCGATCAAAAAAGCGTGGGTGAACCGGTTCTATCGTTGGAGGGCCTACGCCCTCTCCGTTACAGGTAGTCAAACGGACGCCGAGGAAATCGTGCAGGAAGCGATTACACGAACCATGAACGCAGCCCCCCATCTCGCCACTGAACAAGACGCGTACCAGTACGTGATTGCGGCGATTCGCAGCACCGCCTACCGGATGTTCGCGCGCCGGATCAAGCGGCGCGAGTTTGGCGAGGAGGCGGCTGGCGAGCAAATGGTCTCCGATGCTCTGCACAGCGCATTGCAGGTCGAGGCAGTGGAGCAGCGGCAGGAAATGATGGAAGCCGCGATCGAGGTGCTCGATGGTCTGGCGCCGTTGCATAGGGAAGTGATCCAACTGCTGGTACTGCGTGATCCGCCTCTGAAGCTGCGCGAGGTTGCCGAGATACAAGACGCGCCGGTCAGCACCGTGTACTCACGGCTGCAGTCTGCGCTCCGCAGCTTGGCGAAAGAACTCGCCAAGGAGCTGGAATGATGTCAGGGCACTCCGACGAGATCGACGGCTTTGTTGAGGACCATCCCGATGTTGACGATCTGATCGGCTACGTACGGGGTGAGCTGACGCAGCAGCAGGCGCGGCAACTGCGAGCCCACGCCGCGCGGTGTCTCGACTGTGGCGATCAACTCGCCGCGCTGATTCTCTTGCGCGAGGAGCGACTGACCTCCGAGGAACACGTGGCGGCACCGGTGACGGCAACGGTCATGCCCTTCCCGACTGCCGCCCCGGCCCCGGCGCGCCGCTGGCCCCTAGCCGCAGCTGCCGCCGCGATGCTGATTGTCGCGCTGGCATGGTTCACCTGGCCAGTTCAGGTA
>JAJCXS010000275.1 GCA_029263335.1 Acidobacteriota bacterium
CAGCGCCGGACCATTCGCAGTTTCGGAGGGACCCGATGCTACCAAGAGGCCCAATCACGGCGCTCGCGTGCTGCGCGGTGCTACTGGTGTCGACACGCAGTCAGGCGCAGCAACAGCTCCGCCCCGCGACTCTCGACGGCGATGTCGAGGTAGTGGACGCCGAGCTCAGCCTGACGCGCACGATCGCGCTGACAGCTGTCTCCATGGCAGAGGTCCTGGGCGTCGCTATTGGCGGAGGCTCATCGAGCGACGGCCGCGCCGCCACCGCTGCCGTGGTGAGTACTTCTTTCTCTCTGGGCGCGGGGTCGTCCAGCCGGCTGGCAAGCGCAACGCCGGGCTTCGCGGAGGCTCCGGTGGTTCGCCGTAGCGTTCAGGATGCCTGGCAGCTGCGGGTTGATGCGGCCGCACGCCAACGACAGCACTTCAACGTTGCCTATCAACTGCGAGGCGCCAACGGGCGCGCCGGCCGACTTAGCCACTCAGGAGATCGAGGCAGCGAGATCGAGGCTCGACTCGAAGCGATCGCGCCGACGGTGGTATTCGCGGATGGCGATTACGACGTCCTCCAAGGGGGCGTCACGTTCTACTTGGACCTTGCGGGTGTTCGTCGCGCCGGCCAGTACCAAGGCACCTTGACCGTCACGTTCAACAATTTCTAGAGGGACCCACCAATGAACGATCGATCCATGATTCGGCGCCATGCGGTGCCACTTGCCGCGGCCGCGCTATGTCTCTGCGTCGTTTCGCCTTCCTATGCGCAAGAGCCCGTCGTACACCCGCCGGCAGTGGTGGCGGTGAGTCCCGGCAAGTTCGAGATCGAGATCGGCAACCGGCCGTCCGTGCAGTCGTTGCGCCTGTTCAACCTCGGAGATCGCGAGGTTGAGGTCCAAGCGACCGTGGCCAACTGGATTCTCGCCGAGGACAGCACCGTCATGGTCGTGGAACCTACCGAGCAGTCGCTCGACCAGTGGATCGTCATCAATCCTCTGCGCTTCAAGATCGCACCTCGGAGTTCGCAGACGGTGCGTTTTGCCGTCCGCCCCCGAGTCGAGCCGGAGGCGGGTGAGCATCGCGCCATGTTGTACTTCGAGGAGATCCTCCCGGAGGACCGCAACGCGGGCGAGGTCTACGTCAATTTCAAGGTCGGGGTGGCCGTATACGGCAACGCGGGCGAAATTCAACGCCGACCGGAACTGCATCGAATCGAGGTCGCGAGCGACCACCGACTTCTTGCCGCGCGCTTCGATCTCTCCAGTCACGGCAATGCTCATGTCCGCCTGGGCGGGCAATACGCCATTTGGCCAGTCAACGCATTCCCCGGCGCGTCGGCGGTCATCCCGATCGCTGAAGTCAGCGAGCCTGACGCCGAACTGCCCGCTGGCGTTCTGGCGGCGGGGACCTTACCGAGCGTCCCGGTATTGGCCGGAACTCGCCGCGAGATTCCCCTGGTGGTGCAGCACGCGCTGCCGGCCGGTGAGTACGTATTCGCGACGCTGGGGTCGATCTCCGGCTACGAGTTCCGCGAGGCGGTTCGTTTCGTTGTTCCGGCTCAGGCCTCGGCGACCATTGCCGGACAACAGTAGGACGACTGAGGCGCGGCCTCTCCTCCTCGGCTAGCACACGGAGCGGATCTCTTGAGGCGACCTAAGCCCTGCAAACGGCCAGGAGCGGCCAGCCGCGGCCAGAGTCTACAGAGGGGTTTCGTGTGCCTCCTGTGTGCGCTCGTCATGGTCGTGCCGGCGCAGGGGCAGGAACTGGCGGCTCGCTTCGAGCGTATGTTGGTGGGCGCCATCGTCGGCGGTCGCGAGGCCGAGACCTTCGAAGTGTTGCGCGAGGGCGATGTCTTTCACGTGCCGTTGGTGGCGCTTGCCGACACCTGCGGCTGCGAAATCGAGTACCGCGACGAGGGCGAGTTCATCGTCACGCCGCTCGGCTCCAAGCGCATCGACCCGGCGACGATCACCGAAGTTGACGGCGTTCGCTTTATCAGCGAGCGATTCCTACGCACCGATCTGGGCACTCAGGTGGAGTTCGTTCAGGAGCTGTACGCGCTCCGTTTCATGTTTCCGTGGACCCCGGGGGCGGCACTGCGCGCTGCCACGATAGACGACCGGCCGGCGATGCAGGCCGACGATCTGCCTGCTTCGCTCAGCCTCTCCTCGGTTCAACTCAACGCCAGTCATGCGCGACGCCCGGGAGAGGTGCGCTCGTTGGTGAATAGTCTTGCGCATGGCCGGGTGGCGGGTGGCCGATGGCGGCTCCGGGCCGATCAGAGTTTCGCGGGTCCGACCAACCTCCAGGAATACGCCTGGACGCGAACCTTCGACCAGGCGCTGATGCTGGCTGGCCACCAGCGCATCAACCTTCACCCACTCCTTGGCAGCATGGAGATGACGGGGCTACAGGGTGCCTGGACGAACCAGCCCCTCGATGCCTTCGCGCTCAGCTCGCAGCCGAGTGAGTTGTTGCCAAGAACGCTGCGCGCTGCTACGACGATCGCTGGTCGTGGCCCGGCTGCCGGTATCGCGGAGCTGCGTATCGATGGTATCGCGGCGCAGGCGCGTACGATCACGCTGAACGGCGTGTACGAGTTTCTCGACGTGCAGCTCCCCAGCCGGCAGTCGAGTCGCATAGAGGTTTACGTGTACGACCGCTTCGATCGCAGTGCCCCGCTGGAGATACACGATCACACGCGTGGCGTGTCGGATCAGTTGCTGCCCGCTGGCGCCGCCTTGGTAATGGGCGGTGCGGGACGCCGGGGGAACTACATTGGTGACCTGATGACACGTCGCGTCGGTGCAGGGCCGACAACTGCGACCGGCTTCGTTCAATCTCGCTACGGCGTGACCGATCGAATGACCCTGGAGGCCGCCGTGCAGACCAACGGCACGCAGCGGCAGGCGCTGGTTGGCCTCGCGGGTTCGATCGGTCGTCATGTGGTGGGCTCGGCTGCCGTAGCCACCTCGCACGGTTCGATGGCCTGGGACCTGGACGTACAGGGCTACTTCAGCGGCTGGAGAGTGACGGGTCGTTCGCAGCAGACCGGTGGCGGATTCAGCGGCGGGCTGGGTCCCGGCGGACACGATCATTACGCCGAAGTAGCGTTCCGCCCTTCCGACAGTCTGGATGTCGGGCTCGTCGCGTCGAAACGTTACGATGGCGTCGCTGGGACCAGGTACCTCCTGCCAGTCCTCTCTTGGCAGCCGACCGCACGCACGTGGCTACGAGCGCGCCCCGATTTGTTTGGTCGCTATCGCTTCGATTTCTCATGGTCGGTCGTCGACACCTCGCGGCTTACCGTCGCGCACGTCGATGGCAACACCAATGTCGGTGTCAGCTCGAGCCTGTCCAGGTCACTGCTCGTGAGCCTGAACACCGAGTGGGATGACAGGTTCGGCACACGCCAGTCGGCGCAAGCATCGTGGGTCGGAGCGAACGCCTGGCAACCAGGCTTCACGGCCGGCCTGAGACGCACGCGCGGCGAGTTGGGCGTGATGCTCGGGGCGCAGGCAACTTTCGGCCCAGGAGTGCTGGTCAGTGCGCAATTCGAGAACGATCCTCGCGTGAATGACCCCTTGGGAAGGCGCGATCCGCGCATCACACTGCGCCTCCATACCGATCTCGCGTTCGCGCGTGGGCAGGTGCTCGGCGCCAGTACATATGCTCTTTCTACGACCCGTGGAGCAGTGGGCGGGCGCATTCGAATTGCCGGTGGAGAGGACGTTGACGCGGCGGACCTTGAAGGCCTGCACGTGCTCGTGGATGGTCGCGCCATGACGCGCACGCAGCGGGGAGGTCGTTTCTTTATCGGCAACCTGAGGCCCGGTGTCTACAACATAGAGATCGACCCCGAAGGCATGCCGATTGAGCTGACCATCTCCGGTACGGGGCGCCGTGTCCGCATCGAGCCCGGTGCGGTGACTGGCGTCGATTTCAGCGCCATCCGAGAGTTCGGCTTTGCCGGTCGGGTCCTCGTGGAAGACGTAGCGTTCGCCAACGCGCTGGTCGAGTTGCTGGATCGCGAGGGCAACGTCATCCAGAGTGCGCGCACTGATCGGTTCGGCCTGTACCGCTTCGACGGTGTGCCCGTGGGCAGATACCGGGTGCGACTGTCGTCCAGGAACGCGCCCGGCGCCGATGTGATGTGGCCGACACGGGTGGTGTCCGTGCAGGACTTCCTCTTCGGCCAGGATCTTGTGCTGCGCCGAACCGATATCCGAGAACAGCGTGTGCCGGACGGCTTGAGCAATGGCTCGGGTGGCGGTGAAGGCGGCGGTCGGGGCAGCGGACCTGGCGCGCACTAGGGCAGACAGACCTAGCGGCTTCGTGTTTGCGTCGATCGGTGCGGTCCACGTATCGTGGCGCCATGCGGTTTGCCAAGCTCGTGCTGACAGTCCTGCTGGTGCTCATTGTCGCGGTGCAGTTCGTGCCGCGTGGCACTCTGCCCGGCAATCCTCCCGCGACGGCGACGATCGGCGGCCCTCCGGAGGTCGTGGCGATCCTGCGACAATCGTGTTTTGACTGCCATTCGAACGAGACCCGATGGCCCTTCTACTCCTACGTGGCACCGATGTCATGGCTGGTCGTTGCGGATGTCGCCGGAGGCCGTTCGCGGCTCAATTTCTCCGAGTGGGAGGACCTGCGGGTGGGATTTCGGAAGAGATTCGCGCGCAAGGTCGTGGAGCGTGTCGAGGCCGGCGAGATGCCTCTTTGGCAGTATCGGGCGGTGCACTGGGGGGCGCGCCTCTCCCCGCAACAACTGACCACGCTGCGCGGGTGGCGCGACGAGCTCAACCCCCCGACCGAGTAGCCGAAGGGTGGCCGGATGCCCACGGCCGCGGTGGACATGCCGTGTCGATGGAGGGGGCGGCGCCGCGTTGTCGCCGCCCCCCTTCGAGCTGAGCCGCCGCTACCGGGTCGTTGCCGCCTGCGTGGGAATCGCTACCGCGTCGAGGTCCATTGTCGCGATCTTGGCATTGAGTTCGGCCAGCTGCCCGTCGTAAACGGCGCGCAGACGTTGTAGTAGCGCCTCCGTTTCCGGTTGCAGGTCCGCATAGCGCTGCTCGACACCAGCGGTGAGAGGAGTGTTCGGTCCCGAGGCGGAGCCGTAGAGCACGGCCCACTGGTTATCGAGTCGGCCGGGGAAGTTGAGAGCATCCTGCCCGCCTTCGCCTTCGATCTGGGTGATCACCTTCTCGATTGCCTCGAGTTCGCTCGTGATGGCGCGAGCGAGTTCTGCGACCTCCCGGGCGCCCTCCTGTCCACGAACACGTGGCGTCAACGATCGCAGCGATTGCTTCACGCGGCGTAGACCTTCCAGCGCTCCCCAGACTTCCTTCAACTGCGTGCCAGCCGCGACCGCGAGCTCGTACTGCTGCTCGTACTGCGTGGTTGTAGTTGCCAGGCGTGGGTCGGTCGCCAGGTGCAATGGCCGCTCTTGACTTGCCTCGCCGACACTCAGGCGCACGGTGTACTCGCCGGGGATGGCACGCGGCCCGCCGCTGCCACCGCCTCCCCACATGACGATGCCGCGGGGCCGCGTAAAGAGGGGCTCGTGGCGGCCGTCCCAGCTGACCTGGTTCATGCCGGCCTCCGCGTTCAAGCGGCCGGTTGCCCCGGCGAGCTGACCCCGGAATCGTGCAGGGATGTCTTCGATGGTGGTCCCGGGTGGTAGCAGCGAGGAGATGTCCCCCGAGGCCTTCGTGGAGTACGTGCGCACGGCCGTGCCAGCGGCGTCGAAGATCTCCACCTTGACGGCCTCGTCCTCGGGCACCTCGGCCAGCCAGAAGTTGATCCGGGCCGCCCCACCCAGGCCACGGTAGGCTCGTCGCGGTGCCAGTAGTACCGCCGGCTCTTCCGCCATGCCTGCCTGGATCTGGTGCAGTGGAGTCAGGTCGTCGAGGATCCAGAAGGCGCGTCCCTGGGTGGCGACCACGAGGTCCTGACGATGTACCAACATCTCGGTTATCGGCACCTGAGGCAGGTTCAGTTGCAGGCTTTGCCAGTGGGCGCCGTCGTCGAACGACACGTACAGACCGAACTCCGTGCCCGCGTACAAGAGACCGCGTCGATCCGGGTCCTCGCGCACCGTGCGGACCGTGTGATCGGCGGGAATTCCGTTGTTGCCGTCGGTCAGAAGGTCCCAGGTCGCGCCGTAATCGTTGGTGCGGAAGATGTACGGCGTGAAATCGTTCTCGCGGTACTTGTGTACGGCAACATGGATGCGGCCGGGTGCGTGAGCCGACACATCGATAGTGTTCACCGTGCCGCGCTGCGGCATCCCGGAAGGCGTGATCTCGGTCCACGTACCACCGTCGTCGCGGGTTACCCAGATCCGTCCATCGTCGGTCCCTGCCCACATCAGGCCGCGCGCGTGAGGTGACTCCTCGAAGGCGAATATGGTGTTGAACACCTCAACGCCAGTGTTGTCGCGGGTAACGCC
>JAJCXS010000276.1 GCA_029263335.1 Acidobacteriota bacterium
GACGCGTCCGGCACTCAGCGTGAACGCGGCGGCAGCGAGTCCTCTCGCTGCCGCCGTTCTTCTCGCCGCCACACTTGGTGCCTGCGCGCCCACGGAAACCCCGAATACGAACGACGCGAGACCAACCGACACTCTTGTGCGCGGCACGATCCTCTCGGGTAGCGCAACGAGCTTCCGCCCTTGCGGCCGGGAAGGCACCCTGCCTCTGCAACCCGTCGACCTGTTCACACGCAATCTCCTCGACGAACTCACCGACGGCGACGAACCGATCTATGCCGAGTTCATGGCCCGCACCGGTGGCCGGGTACCGACCATGACGATCACTCGGTTGGTGCACGCGGCGAGGGACACGGTGGGCTGCGCCGCGGCCGAGCCGGACTACGATCTCCGAGCCCACGGCAACGAACCCTTCTGGAGCATCGAGGTGCGCGGCGACACGGCGGTATGGAGAACGCCTGAAAACGGCGACGGGTTGGGGTTCGAGGTCACCTCGCGCGAACAGGTCGGCACCGGCTGGCTGCTCCAAGGCACGGCCGGAGAAATCCAGCTCGGCGTCTCGTTCGCCGGCACTGCATGCCGCGACTCGATGGCTGACGCCTGGTTCGGGTATACGGTCCAACTTGAAATCGATGACCACGAGTACCGCGGCTGCGGGCGCTCGGGAAACAGCCAGGGAGCACACTGATGCGAAGCACCGGCAGACTCATGGCGGCGATGGTGATGCTGGCGGCCTCCCTCGCACCGGTAGCCACAGGCCAAGCCCAGGAGGACTCCTACCCATGGGTGATGGAGGAGGTCGCACCGGGAGTGTTCGCCGCGTTGCAGCCGTCCGAGACCCGCTTCGGCGACTCCAACTCGGCCGTCATCATTGGCCTTAACGAGGTTGTCGTAATCGACAGCCAGGCCGACCCCGCGGCCGTGCGCGCTCTCATCGCGTGGATCGGCGCCGCCACCGATGCGCCCGTGGGCCTGGTGATCAACACCCACTGGCACGGCGATCACACCCAAGGAAACGCCATCTATCGCGATGTCTATGGCGACGATCTGGAGATCATCGGCCATGCGAGCCTGGTAGAGGATGTGCCGGAACGTGCCGGGGCTTTCGTCCGCGAGCGCACGGCGTACTTCGCCACCGAGCTCCCCGCCGCGTATCAGCGGCTCGAGCAAGGCGTCTTCCGCGACGGGTCCACCATGACCGAGGCCGACAAGGAAGAGCAGCAGGCCGTCTTGGCCCGGGCTGAATTGTGGCTGGCGGCCAATCGGGATGCCCGCTTCGTGGGGCCGAACCGCACCTATAGCAGCCGCCAACGACTGCGCCGTGCCGGGCGCACGATCGACCTGGTCCACTATGCCGGCCACACCCGGGGCGACACCGTGGTCTGGCTACCTGAGGAGGGCGTCGCCATCACCGGCGATCTGCTCGACGATCTACCCTACGTCGGACACGGCTATCCGACCTCCTGGCGGACCGCGCTCGACAGCCTGCGCGACATGCCCATCGTCAGCACCATCCCCGGCCATGGGCCGGTCTTCCGCGACGACACCAAGCTAAACGCAGTCCACGGTTTCCTCGATGCTCTGATCACACAGGCGACCGCCGCCGCGGCGGCCGGCCAAACGCTCGAGGACGCCATCGCCACGATCACCCTGGAGTCGTGGCGTGACCGTCTCGCCAGTGATGACATCGCGGCCCGCTTCTTCGAGCAGTCCCTGGGTGAAGCGGTCGAACGCGCCTGGTTGGAGGCACGCGACGAACTCGAGCAGTAGGCCTCGGCATGCCCGAGGCGCTATGCTCGCCAACTCCGTTTGCTATCGATTCCGTCTCCCTGCCCGGTGGTTGAAGTCATGAAGTCGCGCCCGCTCGTCGCTGTAACTGTTGCCGCCGGCCTCGCCGCCATCATCTTTCTGCCAGCCGTCCCGCTGGCCCAGGAGCAGGCGCAGGAGCCACCCACCGGGTTTCGCCCCGAGCGCGTGGCCGAACAGCTGAGCTGCGAAGCGCAGCTCATGGAACTCCCCCAGCCACAGCAGTTCCGCGAGCATCTGCGGATCATCACGCAGGAGCCTCATCCCGCCGGTTCGGAGGCCCAGCGCCGCGTCGAGCAGTACCTCGCCGAAGTAATGACCGCTGCCGGGCTCGAGGTCGAGCGCTACCCCTACGACCTGTATCTGCCGCAGCTCACCGACGACGTCTCCGTCGAGATCATCACCCCCGAGCGCATTTCGCTGTCCACGCAGGAGGGCGAACTGGACGAGGATCGTTTCTCCGGACACCCCGAGCTGCTCAACGGCTGGAACGCATTCTCGGGCTCCGGCGACGTCACCGGCCAGGTGGTGTACGCCAACTTTGGGCGCAAAGAGGACTTCGAACAGCTCATCGACCTGGGAATCGACGTCGCCGGCAAGGTGGTCATCGCTCGCTACGGCGGTAACTTCCGTGGCTACAAGGTGAAGTTCGCACAGGAGTACGGTGCGATCGGGGTGATCATGTTCAGTGATCCGGGCGACAACATCGGTGTCGACGAGTATCCGAACGGCCCGAACATGAACTCCACCACGATTCAGCGTGGCTCGGTGTTGACGCTCGACTACACCGGCGATCCGCTGACGCCCTTCGAGCCCGCCTACACGGTCGATTCGGGCAAGGAGGTTCATCGACTCGATCCTGGCGAAGTGGATCTGCACAAGATTCCCGTCTTGCCCATGGGTTACGGCGCTGCCCAACAGATCCTCGAGCGCATGAGCGGCGTGCCCGCGCCGGAAGACTGGCGCGGTGGCCTGCCGGTCACCTACCGACTGATGGGAGGCGAAGCCCTCACGGTGCGCGTTCGCGTCAACCAACCCAAGGCGCTCACTCGCGCGGTGAACGTCGTCGGTACGATTCGCGGAACCGAGCTGCCCAACGAATGGATCATCTTCGGCTCGCACTATGACCCGTGGGGTTTCGGTGCCATCGACCCGAACGGCGGCACGGCCATGCTACTCACCATGGCCGAAGCCCTGGGCGAACTGGCCGCCAACGGCTGCGCGCCGCGCCGTTCCATCATGATCGGGCACTGGGACGCCGAAGAGTACGGGATCATCGGCTCGGCCGAATGGGTCGAGCAGTTCCGCGATGAGCTCACCAACAACGCCATCGCGTACATCAATGCCGACTCGGCGGTTTCCGGGCCGCGGTTCGGGTCGTCCGCCTCGCCATCGCTGAAGGGACCGATCGTGGAGGCCACCAAGGCTGTCGCGCATCCGACCAACGGGCTCACCGTCTACCAGACCTGGCTGGACGCGGGCTCGCCCGAGAGACAGGAGCCCGGCATGGGCAATCTCGGCGGCGGCTCGGATCACGTCGGTTTCTACACCCATATCGGCGTACCGTCGGGATCGCTCGGATTCGGCGGCAGCGGCGGCGTCTATCACTCCAACTACGACAACTTCGCCTGGTACGAACGCTTCGGCGACACCGAGTTCATCTTCGGACCGACCCTGGCACGCGTCAACGGCGTACTCGGCCTGCGGCTCGCGAACGCCGACGTGCTGCCCTACGACGTGGCGCGCTACGCCAGGGACCTGGTAACGCACGCGGACACGATCCAGGAGCTTGCTCAAGACGCTGGCATGGAAGCCGAGCTGGTGGATCTGCGGGCGGCGATTGCGGGGCTCCAGGTTGCGGCCGACGACTATGCGACCTCGCGCGACGCCGCGCTAGTAGACATGGCCTTCCCGGCCAATCAGCTGCGCGAGCTGAACGCGATGCTGATCGGCCTGGAGAAGTCCTTCGTGCACGAAGAGGGGCTCCAGGGTCGGCCGTGGTACCGATCGCTGTACGCCTCGCCCGACCCCTTCAGCGGCTACGCATCGTGGATGCTCCCCGGCCTGCGCTACGAAATCGAGACCGATAACGAGGAGCAGCTCGCCTTCTGGCAGAACGTCTACGTGGAAGCGGTGGGCAAGCTCACCGAGCGCGTCGAGGCGTTACGAGCCGAACTCGCCGGCGACTGACGCCGGCTCGGGCTATTGCTCGAGCGGTGGCTCGATCGAGGCGGGCCACCCGAGCGGCTGGTCCAGAGGAAGCCGATAGGCGGCTGCCTCCTGCTCGTTGCGCACCACCACGATGTCGCCGTACAGCGCGAACGTGTTCCAGGTGTGCCCTTCGATCGCCTGAATCTGCCCGAGCACGTTGTTGTCACTCTCGGGTGATGCTTCGACCATGATCAGCTCGCCGTCCTCGCTCAGCACCAGCAAGACATCTCCGACCAGCAGGATCTGTCCGTGGTGGTAGCGGCCCCCTTTCCAGAGCCTCTCCCCGGTGGCGAGGTCGATGCACTCGAGAACGCCCTCGGACAGGCCGTAGACGTAGCCATCCTTGATGGCGACGTTGGTCAGTTTCGTGCGCATCACCCGCGCAGAGGTCCATAGGTTCTCGGGACTGAACGTCCCGTCGCCGTTGCCAGCGAGCCGGTACAGGGCTGCCCCGGAGCCATAACCCTTCGAGATGAAGACCTTGTCGGGCGGCACGGCAACGGCCTGTGACACGTTCGAGTCGCCGGCCGTCGTACCGGGCCACTCGAATTCCCACAGCACACTGCCGGTCGCGGTGTCGTGGCCAGACACCCAGTTCTCGTTGACCATGAGGATCTGATCGACGTCACCAAGAACCGCGTGCCCCGGAGACGCCATGCTGATGTTGTGGCCGCCGGCCTCCCATAGCACTTCACCGTGCGTCTTTTCGTAGGCAACGACGGAAACGCGATTTCCCACCGAGCCGCCAACGCCGACGATCAGGCGATCCCCCACTACCAGCGGCGAGGTGGGCCTGCCGTAGGCCACGTTGAGATCCTCTTCGGCGATCGAAATGCCGTAGTCGGCGAGAACATCGCGCTCCCAGATCACCGCCCCGGTAGCGCCGTCGAGCGCCACAAGATGGCCGCGCACTCCCATCGCGTAGACCACGCCGCCGTCGATCAAGGGCGTGCTACGCGGGCCGGCGCCGCCAAGGACATGGGAAAAGGCACCACCTATCTCTCTCGCCCAGACGAGATCGCCGGTTTCCACATCGTAGAGCGTTACCAGTTCGCGTCCTTCGCGCTCCTCGAGCGTCGCAGCAAAGCCGTTGACCACCGCGTAACCACCCCAGCCGGCGCCCACGGGTTGTTTCCACAACAGCTCGGGCGGATCTGCCTGCCAGTCGTGTGCCAACCTCACGTTATCGACCCGCATGTCGCGCGCGGACCCCAGAAAACCGGTGAAGTCATACGGAGTACTCGACACCAGATCGATGGTGGCACCGGATGCCGCCGCGGGATCGGTGGCGGGCCCCGTCGAGCTGCCGCCGCGCAGCCCCAGCACGGGGACCATCTCGCCAGAAAAGCCGCGCACCTCGATCACGCGCGGTAGCGCCACGGCCGCCACGATTAGCGCTGCCAAGACGCCATAGCGCAGCTTGGCGTCGTAGGCGGAGCGGAACACGAACCACAAGACGCCGGCGGCGGTCGCCAGGAACATCAAGGCGAAGGTCAGGACGTTGGTCATCCCGGAGTCGCCAACATCGATCACGCGCCGAACCAGGACGATCAGGATGAAAGCGATGAACCAAACGGCCCACAGCGTGCGGGGCGGAGACGATCGACGTGCCATGAGACCCTCGTGTAGTGGCGACAAGAGCCGCAAGTATCAGACTCGCCCGTAGCGCCGGTCAATGCCCCCGGGAATCGGATCGAGCGACAGCTTGCACGAAGTTCTCCAGCAACGCCGGGTCGAGGTGGCCGTCGGTGCGCACGCCGCTGCACACATCCACACCGAACGGCTGCACGATTCGGATGGCCTCGCCGACGTTGTCCGCCGAGAGGCCGCCGGCCAGATACACCGGTCGATCGACCGCCTCGCGGATCCGACGACTGAGCTCCCAGTCATGCGTTCGGCCGGTACCACCGAGTTCCTTGATGGGGAGCGCCGGGTTGCCCGAGTCGAGAAGAAGGGCATCGACATGGCGGGCCGTCGCGACCGCTTCATCGATCGACTCCGGACCGAGTACGTGGAGCACCTGCACGATGGCGACTCCGGGAAGCCTGGCGCGCAACGTTCCGTGGGTGCCGGGATCGACGGCGTCGACGAGCTGCAGCGTGCTGGTACGGCATCGCCGTTGTTGGACGATGATGGTGTCCGCGTCATGAGCGCTAGTAAGCAACACCGAGGCGACCCCGGGCGGCACACGCGCCGCGATCCCGGCAATCTCGTCTTCGCCAATCACGCCTGGCCCACTCGGCATGGCCGACACCAGACCCAGCGCCGAGGCTCCCGCGTCCACCGCCGATCGAGCCTCCTGCGGGGTGCCGATGCAGCAGATCTTGATCCGTGTCACTGAGAACCTGGGTAGCCTCGGTCGTGACGCGGGAGCTGGTCGTCGATCTCGAGCCAGCCGATACGGCTCGCATGGTAGACGTGGTGCGCCGGCGCCACCGCCCCCGGGTCATCGAGACTTCCCGCCGCGACATCGAGCCAGTCGGATGCATCGCGCTCGTAGGTCAGTGACGTGCCACAGTCGGCGCAGAAGCGGCGTGTTATGGCAGTCTTCCAGTCGGATTCGTGTCGGTAAGAGGCCGGTTCTCCCGCGATCCACTCGAACGCGGCTCGCGGCACCTCCACCCAGGTCATCAGCGTTGCGCCCGTGGACGCCCGGCAGTGCTGGCAGTGGCAATGCGCCACCGAGTCGGTATGTTCGTCGGCGCGATAACGAACTGCGCCGCAGAAACAGCCACCCTCGATCGCCATCGTCCCCTCCTGGTTATGGGATGGAGATCGTAGCGCATCGACCGCCTGGGTCACGGCTGGCGCGGAGCGCTGGCTACATGAGCCGCGTTTCGAGCGCCGGCAGGCTCGCGAGAATGTGCGGCTCGGGAATACCGAGCGCGATCCACTCGCGGGCATCCTCTGGATCGTGGCCGAAACGCGACCACGTTGCCGCTCTGCGTCCGCTGATGTGCCGCTTCAGCCACGGTCGAGCCTCGCCGGGCGCAAAGCCGCGCCACATGAACCCCGCCGCTACCATCGGATCTGCCGCGCCCACGGCGATCCACGCGGAGGCGCTGTCCGGGCCGTGACCGGCTGCGAACCACCGACCCGCATCGTGAACCGAGAAACCGCCGGCGAGCCAGTCCGCGACCTGCTCCTCGGGTACGCCGACATCGGCGAAGTCGAACACGCCGGTGTACAAGCTGAAGGTGTGGCAGATCTCCACGACCCTTTCGGCCACGTCGGCAGCGAGCAACAGCGTGTCGTCGAGAAACTGTTCGATCAAGGTCGCTTCGGGCGCGCCCTGCAGCTCACGGAAGGTCGTCAACCAGCGGTCCGCCTCCTCGACACGCACCGTGCACGCGAGCAGTCGTTGTCTCCAGGCATCCGCGGCCTCGCGATCACCGATTGCCTCCATCCAGTCGAGCATGCCGCGAACCTGCAGCTCCTCGGCACGAGCGCATTCCACCATGGCGGCAACCCTGACGTTGCGCGCGAAATCATTGGCCAGCAGTGTCTCGACATCGCTGGAAGCGATCAGTTCGGCGATCAGCGCGCGCAGACGCCCTTCGGCCACATGCAGCAAGCGCCACGCACGCGACGCATCATCGTCAAGCACGGGCCGCTCCTCGAGGCTGAACAGCACATCCCCCTGAGGCAAGTCGCGGCGCCAGGACTGCAGACGCTCGAGCACCTGTTCGGCACGCCAGAGTTCGTCCTCGCGATCCAGCGAGCGATCCAGGGAGCGTAGAGACCGCTCGAACGCCCACATGCCACCGTACGCGGCCTCGAGCACGGTGATGAACGCGTACGACAGGTGGGCGTCGCCGACGCGGCCCCCGTCCGGGTTGTCCTTACGCTCTCTCATGACTGGAACATCTCATCAAGGATCTCTTGTGAATACCAAGAACACTACGTGATCAGTTCTGCACAGTAAAAGACAAAAAACGCAAGCTGCGTCACCTCGTGTCCAGGGCTCTCGCTGCGCCATCTCCTACTTGGACGGCAATATGCCGCCCGAGCGCCATGAGTTACCGACGAATTCACGCAAGAAAGGCCGCCACCCGGACGGGGCAGCGGCCTTTCTCAGTGATCGTCGCGGATTGGGGCTAGCGAACCCCCGCCCGGGTCGGCGCGCTGTAGCTGCCCGACCAATACAGACCTTCCAGCTTCTGCTGGCGTGGCCACTCCTCGTCGAGGGTCTCGCCGTCGTAGAGCCGGCCGTTCTTCATCACCTGGCTGATCGCCGTGGTGTTGCGGATATTGTCCAGCGGGTTGGCGCTCAGGATGAGCATGTCGGCCATCTTGCCAACCTCGATGGAGCCCAGGTCGTCGGCCATGCCGATGCCCTCGGCGCCGAAGATGGTGGCAACACGCAGTACGTTCATCGGGCTCATCCCACCCGACGCGATCTGCCACATCTCCCAGTGGTATCCGAGTCCGTCGAGCTGACCGTGACTGCCGACACCGCCTCGTCCACCGGCCTCGACGATGCGATTGAGCACTTCGGCGTGACCCTGGAAGGCGTACTCCTCATCGCGGAACCAGCCGCCGGGGCCGGGGCTGCCGCCGCTGCCGGTGCCGCGCCGACGGGTCTTGGCGGCGAGTTCGCTGTACGGCCAGAAACGCTGCATCTTGGCGTCGTCGTACGGGTTCTCCTTGGCGTAGAAGTAGTTCTCCCCGAACGGCCCGCCGTAGCTCACCAACAGCGTAGGCGAGTACACCAGCCGTTGTTGCGCGAACAGCTGCACAACGTCCTCGTACAACGGATAGATCGGCAGCGCGTGCTCCTGCCCGGGATAGCCGTCGACGGCCATGGTCAGGTTGTACTCGAGATCGAGACCACCCTCGGTGGTGGGCATGATCTTCTGTTCACGAGCCGCGTTGATGATCCACTGACGATGCTGGCGGTTGCCCGCCATGTACATCTTGATGGTGTTGGTCTTGTAGTACTCGCTGTAACGCTTCATCACGTCGCGGACGTGATCGGCATCGCGCCAACGCTCGCCGGAAAACACACCGGGACCGGTGGAGTACACGCGCGGCCCGATGAGTTCTCCGGTCTCGACCTTGTCGGAGTACGTCAGCACGTCGGTGGTAGCGGTCTGAGGATCCCGCGTAGTGGTGACGCCATAGGCCAGATTCGCCAGGTACATCCATACCTGCGACTTGTGCAGCCCCCAGTTCGGCCACATGTGGGCATGGGTATCGACGAGACCCGGAATGATGGTCTTGCCTGACATGTCGATACGTTCGGCACCTGCCGGCACGTCGACGCTGCCGGCGGCCCCAACCGCGACGATGCGGTTTCCGGTAACCACCACATCACCGCGCTCGATGACCTGGTCCCCATCCATGGTGATGACGCGCGCGTTCGCGAGCACCACGGTCCCCTGCGGGATATCGCGCGCGGCCATGACGACAACCCGCTTCTCCATGGGCTTGTAGCTCTTGTCCTCTTCCTCTTCCTCTTCGGCGTCGGGATCGGCGTCGCCCTCGGTATCGTCGGCGCCTTCCTCACCGTCGCCTTCATCCTCCTCGCCGTCTTCGTTCTCGTCGGCCTCGTCGCCAGCGTCGTCGCTGTCTTCCTCGCCGTCTTCCTCACCGGCTTCCTCGCCGTCGTCGCTATCTTCAGCTTCCTCGGCCTTGGCGGCTTCTTCAGCCTTCTTTTCCTTGGCCTTGCGCTTGGCCTCGGCCTCCAGCTCGTCGTCGACGCGTTGTGCCTCGTCGAGGTCGTAGACCACGTGAGCGTTGCCAATCGACCAATGCACCGTGGTGCCATCGGCACCCCAGGCCGGAAACTCGCCGCCGATATCGGTGAGCTTACGTACCGGAACCGGTGCGCGATCCGGGCTGGCCACCGAGACGGTGGCAGCCTTGCCCACCGACGGGATCGCGCCGATGACGTACAGGTCCATGCCCACGCGCGCGAGCGCCTTGTCGCCGGTCGGCGCCATCTTCACCCAACTCGCCGGTGGCGGCGGGCCCTGGCTACCAGGGAACGGCGGTCCGCTGACCTTGAGATGCACCTTCTGGTCGGTGCCGTCCCAGCGAATCGAAAGGAGGCCTTCGCGGCTGTACAGATGGATGCGGTCCGAGGAGCCGGCGAAGTGCGGCGCCGTGCGGTTGTTGAGCGGTGCGATGAGCGTCCAATCGCCGCCGTCGGACGGGATCCACACGAGATCCGTCGCCGAGCCCGACGAGAAAGCTCCGGTCGCCTCCTGGTAGGCACGAGCCGGTCCACGCACGGCGACGATGCGATCGCCGTCGGGCGACCACGCCAACTGTGTGTAGGTCCCACTCATGGTCGTAACGCGAGTCGCGGCTCCGCCCGCGGCGGCAACGCGATAGATATGCCCGCCGTCGGTCTCGTCCCAGGTCACGTAGGCAACCGCGTCGCCCGCCGGTGACCACGTCGGCATCGCCTCGACCATGTCGTTGTCGGTGAGTCGCTGTGGCTCACCGTCCGGCCAATCCATTACGTACAGCCGATCGAGCGAGGTGAAGGCGAGTTGACTGCCGTCCGGCGAAGGCACCGCGTCTCGAATCTGCCGCACCTCGAATTCGGCGGCATCGTCGACCGGGTATTTGAACTCGAGCGCCGAGCCCACCTCGAGCTCGACATCAGCCGTGAACGGCACCTCCACCGGATCGCTGCCGTCTACCGGCACACGCCAGATCTTGCCGCCGTAGCTAACGACAACCTCGGCGGAGTCGGGCGTAAATGCCATGCTCGGCAGCACATCGCGCGACGCCAGCGATTCCTGATCGTCGCGCTGCACCGGGTACGCCAGCCAGCGTTCGTCGCCGTTGTTCAGATCGCGCAGGCGCAGGCCCGTCTTGTCTTCGTGTCGCGTTCCGAACACGAGCCACTGCCCGCTCGGCGAAATGGCGGGCCTGAAGGCCGAGCCGTGGCGCGAAGTGCGGGTGCTCGTTTCGCCCGTCTCGCGATCGTAGACGGCCAACTGATACTGCGGCAGGATGGCGTTGTAAGACCACGCTCCGGTGCGATACGCGTACCAGACCCAGCGTCCGTCGGGCGAAACCGCGGCGCCCATATCTCGTCGGCGCGCCGGCTCCTTGGTGAGCTGGAAGCCGGAGCCACCCTTCTCGGCGTGGATCATGTGGATCTTCTGCATGCCGAAGTTGCCGGAGCCCTTCGAGGCAACGACGTACTCGCCGTCGGGGGTCCAGGTGGGCGAAGCGAAGTTGTTGCCGTCGCCCTTGGTCACCTGGCGAAAACGCTCGTCTTCGTCTTCCTCTGCCGGCGTAACCGTCCACAGATTCTCGGCCCCGCTACGGTCCGACACGAAGAGGATCTCGGCACCGTCAGGGCTGTATGACGGCATAGCGTCCCATGCCATACCGTCGCTAACGCGGGTGGCCGCGCCGCCGCCGATCGGCACGGTGTAGAGATCGCCCAGCAGGTCGAACACCACCGTGCTGCCATCGGGACTGACGTCGACCGACATCCACGATCCTTCCGAGGTTGTGAACGCGACCGTAGCGTCGGGGTTCAGGGGCAGGTCCTTCTTGTCCCAGTCGTCCTGCGATTCGGCATCGTCATCGCCATCGTCGTCGCCCTCGTCTTCGCCGTCACCGTCGTCCTGGGGGAAGAAGATCAGCCCCAGGGGAAGCCCGGTGATCGGATCCAGGGGCAGGTCGTGGAAGCGCCAGGTGGCCAGCGAGTAGTCCGGCTCCTGGCCCTGTTCGAACTGCTGCCAACCGATGACGGGGGCCGGAGTCGCCACCGCCACGATCGCGATGGCAACAAGCAACAACGTGGCTCTGCGCATAGAACACCTCTGCAGGGAGCGTCCAAAGGACGCGGGAGATTGTCAGCCCGGGGAGTGGCCGAGACGAGGGATAAACCGAGGCACGCGCCGGGAATAGTCGGCGTACGCCTGTCCAAACCGATCGCGCAACTCGTGTTCTTCGAGTAGCACGATGCCGTACAAAGCAGGAAACAACAGCAGCGTGATGATCCACAGCGACTGATAGTTGCAGAAGATCGCCGCGGCCAGCATGCCGAGGGAGACCGACACGTAGCGCGGATGCCGGATCCGAGCGTAGATGCCGGTCTGCAGCAACTCGCCCGCGTGACGTTCGGGCGACAGCTCCGGCAGGCCCGCCAGGATGCGGAACTTCAGGTGACGCTGGCACCTGATCTGGACTGCGGCGGCTGTCACGTAGCACGCCGCGGCGATGACCCAGTGTGCCGGCCCCACCGAGTAACGCACCGCGAACAAAGGACCGCGCCAGTTCCATGCGACCGCTACGTTGACCACAAGAACGACCAGCATGGCTGCATAGGTCACCCACGGCCCTCTGGCCCGCCAGAAGCCGATAAAGGGGTGGATCAGATACCAGTACCCCACGGCAAACGGCAGCGTTGCCACACTGAGAATCGCGAAGAAGTAGCGGACGGAGTCGAGCATTGGTGTTGGGCCTCGGGGAGGCCGCAAGACTACTCCGATGGGAGATTCACCTCAACGCGCTGCAAGCGAGGCCTCACGCAGACTCAACTCGGCCCAATACCCGACCTCGGCGGCTGAATACCCGTGCCTGGCGCGCGGCGTAGGATGCCGCCTATGAGCAATCGTCGCTGCAGGTGGGTCGCAAACGCGTCCCCACTCGATGTCGAGTATCACGATCGCGAGTGGGGCGTCCCGGTACACGAGGACGCGCGGCTCTTCGAGTTCCTGACGCTGGAAGGTGCCCAGGCGGGCCTCAGCTGGACGACGATTCTCAAGAAGCGCGAGGGCTACCGCCGCGCTTTCGGCGGCTTCGACGTAGAGCGCATCGCGCGCTACAACGTCCGCTCCGTGGAACGCTTGATGGGCGACGCCGCGATCGTCCGCAACCGGCTCAAGATCGAGTCGACGATCTCCAACGCGCGCGCCTACCTGGCCGTCCAGCAGTCCGAGGGTAGCTTCGCCGAATACATCTGGGGTTTCGTGGATGGTGCGCCGCTCGATGCCCGCCGGCAGCGACACGGCGACATTCCGGCGTCCACGCCGCTTTCGGAAACGATGAGCAAGGAGCTCAAGCGTCGCGGCTTCCGCTTCGTCGGCAGCACCATTTGCTACGCCTTCATGCAGGCCGCCGGTCTCGTCAACGACCACACCGTCGATTGCTTCCGCTACGACGAGGTCCGACGCCTGCCCGGCCCGCAGCGCCGATGATCACGCCCACGCCGGCACCGAGGGGACGGCTGGCGGCGGCCCACGCGTCGGTGTGGCTCATCTGGGGCTCCACCTACCTCGGCGTCAGAGTGCTGGTGCAGACAGTGCCGCCGTTCTTCGTCATGGGGCTGCGGTTCCTGGTGGCGGGCATCATCGTGCTCCTCGTTCTGCGAGCCCGCGGCGTCGCCTGGCCAACGGCGGCGGAGTGGCGCGCCGCGACGATCGGCGGCGTCATGCTGGTGGCGGCCGGCAACGGCGCCGTCGCCTACACCGAGCAAACGGTGCCCTCGAATCTGGTGGCGCTGACTGTCGCCCTCATGCCGGCCTGGATGGTTCTGTTCGACTGGCTGCTCAACCGTGTGATGCCGCCCCGGGCAACACTCATCGGCCTGGCGCTGGGATTCATCGGAGTTGCCGTTCTGGTTGGTCCGAGCGCCGTGCTCGGCGCTGGCGCGATTCCGCTGATCGGCGCGGCCACGGTCATAGCGGGTTCGATGTCATGGGCCCTCGGCTCGATCCTGACGCGACGCCTGGCCAGGCCGCGCTCCGTCATGATGGGCACCGCGGCACAAATGATCTGGGGCGGCGTTGCCCTGTTGCTGGTCGGCGCGCTTGCCGGCGAACTGCCTGTCCTCACGACCTCCCTGCTGACACCGGCCGTGATCGCCCTGTGGCTGTACCTCGTCATCGCAGGCTCGATCGTCGCCTACTCCGCCTACGTATACCTGCTGCACCACACCGAGCCCGCCAAGGCCGGCTCCTACGCCTTCGTGAACCCCGTGATCGCGGTGTTCGCAGGCTGGGGCCTGGGCGGCGAAGCGCTCTCCCCACGCATCGGCGTCGCCGCTGTCCTGATCGTCGGCGCCGTGGCCCTGATCGTCCGCTATCGCGACTAACGCCAGTAGGTTGGGCGGTGGACCAGGCGGTAGCCGGGGCGGGAGCGGACGCGGACGGCGTGTTCGCGCTGGCCGTTGTCGCCGTCGGGAGGCAGGTAGCCGATGAGGTAGGAGGCTCGCAGCATGACGACCACGTCGGCGAAGGCCTTCGGCAGTTGCTCCGGCCGCGCGGCATCTACCACCGTGCCGCCCGTCTCGGCCGCGAGGCGGGAGAGAATGAGGCGCAGGCGATCGTCGTTTCTAGCCTCGCCGTTGACCACCGGGAAAACCGGGATAGCACTGTCACGGGCAAGGTCGAGCACCTGGTCGTAGCGGCCCTGGCTGTTCTGGTCGGCGCCGTCGGTCAGCAGCACGACGGCGCGGCGACGATCGGGGCGCCCTGGCTCGGACATCGTGATGGCCTCGCCACAACCGGTTCTGGATGGAACTGTCTCGGCCGTTCGATTGAGAACGTCGATGCCATGGATCAATGCGTCGTACAGCGCCGTGCCGCCACGCATGAAGATGCCGTCCATCTTGTTGCGTAGCAGCAGGCCGCGGTCCCAAGTGCCCGGCCCGATCTCGTCGTTGAAGGGCAGCAAGTAGACACAATCGAGCGGTTCGAGCTGCCCGAGGAAGGACTTCGCGGCCAGCCGAACCGGGCGCGCGTAGTGGAACAAGCTGGCGCTCGAATCGATCACCAGCGCCACATCAAGAGGGCTGTCGTCGGGCGACAGAAACACCGAGATCTCCTGCCGCTCGTCGTCCTCGTACACCGTGAAGTCGGCAAGTCCGAGACCCTGGACAGGCTCTCCTTCCCGATCCACGACGGCAACCGAATGCGAGACGACCTGTACCTCGGAACGAAACGCCGGCGGTTCCTGAGGTCCGGCCTCTTGTTTGGCGATAGCAGGCGCCGCCGCGACCACCAGAAGGGCCGTGACGCCGACGCTGATCCCTGTACGAATACGATCCATACCCAACACGGTAGCGATGCCGGCTGGCAGCCGCAAATATTCACTACCGCCCAGGTTGCAGAGTTTTGCCGTCGCGGCCGCAGCCCGAGCCTCGCAGGGCAGTACTATGAGCGCTCCCGCGCGCGGATCTTCGATCAAGCCGCGACGCCGAGCAACCTCTTATCAACAAAGACGTCTCCGATGACCAACGAGAGCACGGACCAACCCTCCGACGCGGCCACCAATCGGCTGGCCGGCGAAAGCAGCCCCTATCTGCTGCAGCACGCCCACAACCCGGTGAACTGGCACCCGTGGGGTCCCGAAGCTCTGCAACAGGCCCGGAACGAGGATCGGCCCATCCTGCTGAGCATCGGCTATGCCGCCTGCCATTGGTGTCACGTGATGGAACGCGAGTCGTTCGAAGATGCGGGCACCGCCGAGCTGATGAACCGGCACTTCGTGAACATCAAGGTCGACCGCGAGGAGCGGCCCGACGTGGACGACGTGTACATGCGCGCCGTTCAGATGATGACCGGCCATGGCGGTTGGCCCCTGACGGTGTTTCTCACGCCGGACCTGGAACCGTTCTACGGCGGAACCTACTTCCCGCCCGAGCCACGCCACGGCATGCCGAGCTTCGTGCAGGTGCTCGACGGCATGGCTCACGCCTACCGCGAGCGACGCGGCGAGATCACCCTCACCGCCGGCCAGCTGCGCGACCATCTGCAGGCCCAAGCACCGCAGGGCGCCTACGCGGCGGCCCCCAGCGCCAAGACCATTTACCGGGCGGTGATGGCACAGCACGACAACTTCGATCCAAACTACGGCGGGTTTGGCGGTGCGCCGAAGTTTCCACACACCACCGGCCTGATGCTGCACCTGCGCTACGCGGTGAGCCAGGACGACCCGGAGCTGCTCGGCGAGGTTCTCTTCACCCTGCGCCAGATGGCCGGTGGCGGCATTCGCGATCACGCGGGCGGGGGCTTCCATCGCTACGCAACGGACGCGCGTTGGCTGATTCCGCACTTCGAGAAGATGCTCTATGACAACGCGCTGCTCGCGGTCACCTATCTGGAGGCATACCAGCACGACGGCAGCGCCGACCTGTCGGAAGCTGCCAGCACCACGCTCGATTGGGTCCGCCGAGAAATGCAGGATCCACGAGGCGGCTACTACGCCACCCTCGATGCCGACAGCGAGGGTGTCGAGGGCAAGTACTACGTCTGGAGCCAGGCCGAAATCGAAGAACTGCTGGGCGACGATGCCGCGTTCTTCATGGCCGCCTATGACGTGAGTCCCGGCGGCAACTGGGAGGGCGCCAACATCCTCAACACGCCGCTGCCGCTGGACGGGATCGCTGCCACTCACGGGGTGGCCGAGGACGACACGCGAGCACGGCTCGATGGTTGTCTGGCAACTCTCCGGGGCGCCCGCGCAGAACGAATCCGACCCGGGCTCGATGACAAGATCCTGTCCGATTGGAACGGGCTCATGATCGCCGCCATGGCACGCGGGTACCGCGTTCTCGGCAACGAGGCTTATCTCGACTCGGCGGTCGCCGCCGCGACCTTCGTTGTCGAGGACATGATGCGCGACGGGCGCCTCGTGCACAGTCAACGTGACGGCAAGGCCGGGCCATCGGCGTACCTGGACGGTTACGCCAACATGCTCTGGGGCTGCGTAGAGCTGTTCGAGTCGACCTTCGACGCGCGCTGGCTACAACACGCCCGCGCCCTGGCCGATCGCATGATCGAGTTGTTCTGGGACGACGATCACGGCGGCTTCCATTTCACCGGAAGTGACCAAGAGGTGCTGATCGCGCGCCCCAAGTCGGGTCACGACGGCGCCACCCCATCGGGCAACGCCATCGCCGCAACCTGGCTGGGCCGGCT
>JAJCXS010000277.1 GCA_029263335.1 Acidobacteriota bacterium
TCACCGGGGCGGTGCCGGTGTTGCGCGAAGCCCAGGCCACCTTCTCGATGACGGGCGGCATTCACGCCGCGGGCCTGCTCACCGCGGACGGCGAGGTTCTCGTCGTGCGCGAAGATGTCGGACGCCACAACGCCGTCGACAAGGTCATCGGGTGGGCCTACCTGCGAGAGATGCTGCCGCTGGGCGGGCACATGCTGGTGGTGTCCGGGCGGCAGTCGTTCGAGATCGCTCAGAAGGCGCTGGTCGCCGGCATCCCGCTGGTAGCAGGAGTTTCCGCAGCCACCAGTCTGGCGGTCGACCTTGCCGCCGAGAGCGGCATGACGCTCATTGGCTTCGTGCGCGGCGAGACGTTCATGGTCTATAGCGGCGCCGAGCGCGTGATCTAGCAGCTCCGCGGCATAGCGCCATCTGGCGCGCTACCACGGGCGGCCGGGCCCGCGATATCCTGGGTGCATGGGAAACCTTGAAGAGATCTCAGATCATGTGCGAGTCGGCCTGGCCCTGTCGGGGGGAGGCGCGCGCGGGCTGGCGCAGGTAGGGGTCTTGAAGGTGCTCGAGCGGGAGGGTATTCCCGTTCACCTGGTCGCCGGCACCAGCATCGGTGCCGTGATGGGAGGCCTCTACGCGTGCTGTGCCGACGCGCTCGCCACCGAAGCTCGTGTGCTCGAGACCATCGGCTCCGGCAGTATGCAGTCGCTCGACCTGAACAAGATCCTCAAGCTCAGCGACATCCACCCGGTGGGCGGGGAGTCGCCACCCGATGGCGGGTGGTTCGCGAGCGCGCAGAAACTCCTGCGCCGCGTGCACGCTTCGCATGCGGCAATGACGAAGCAGGCCGTCATCGAAAGCGAACAGATACTCGGCGTGTTCGATGAGCTGTTCGGGGACTGCACGTTCGACCAGGCGCGCATTCCGTTCGCCGCCGTGGCGGTGGACCTGGAAGAGGGTTGCCAGGTCATTATTGCCAAGGGCCGCATCGCGCCTGCGGTCGCCGCCTCGTCCGCCATTGCCGGTGTTTTTCCACCGGTCGAAATCGGTGGGCGCAGTCTGGTCGATGGCGGCTACACGAGCCCGGTGCCGATTGAAGCGGCACGGACCCTCGGCGCCAATGTGGTGATCGGCGTCGACGTGTCGACCGGCGCCATCGATCGCGGAGGTCTCAGCAACGCCATCGAGGTGGCGATGCGCGCCAACGAGATCACCCTGATCGCGCTCGAACGCGAGCAACTTCACCGTGCCGACGTCGTGGTGCCGGCGCGCGGGCAGGAGCGCCACTGGAGCGACTACTCGGCACCGGAGGAGGCGATCGCGGCGGGTGAACGCGCGGCCGAACGCATGCTCGAGAGCATCCACGTGGCGATCGAAGAGCGCGCGCGCCTATTCGTCTGAGGCGCGCAGTGCCTCGCTACGCGTGATGGTGCCGCGAAACAGCCAGCCAACCTGGCGAATCGTCAGCTGCAGGTCGAACTCGTTGATCGCCGACACCGCGTCGATCGGCAGGATCACGTGGTACCAGCGAATGGCTGCGCTCGCGGCGGTATAGAGCACACAGATATTGGCCACGGTGCCGCAGATGATCAGCGTGTCGATTTCGCGTTGCCGGAGCGTCGTTTCGAGGTTGGTGCCAAAGAACCCGTCGTAGCGGTCCTTACGGAAGATCAGGTCGCCGGTGGCCTCGTCGGGGGCGAGATCCTCGACCACCTGCCAGCCTGGGGTGCCCACCGTGCAGTGTTCGCCCCAGAGGTCGAACTCGGGATCGCCAGCATAGTGCGAGTCCTGGGTATAGAAGATCGACATGCCCTGGTCGCGGGCGAACGTCCGTAGTCGACGAATCGATCCGATCGTCGCGGCGGCATCCTCGATGGGAAGGGCCCCCTCGGCCTGGACGAAGTCGTTCTGCATGTCGACGATGATCAACGCCGTGCGCGATGGGTCGACGGCGACGTCCTCCGCCACCGTGTATTCGGGAACTTCGACCTGCATGGGCTTGGCGTCCACCAGCGCTGGCTAGAACTCGCGGATCAACGCGACGGCCATCTCGGCCATGCGCTGGTCGATCTCCCACTGCTGCGCGTGGTGATCGTTGATCATGAACGCGAACACGATCAGCTGATCATGCTCGGTGTGCAGGAATCCCCCCAGCGCATTGACACCTCGAATATGGCCCGACTTCACCCGCAGTTCGCCCTTCAAGGGCTCGTGATTGAAGGGGGCCGGATTCCACCCGTCGAGGCCCGAGATCTTCAGCGACGAGAGCAACTCCGGGCCGACATGGAAATCGCGTTCGGCATACTCGAGCAGGTTGACGATCTGCGCGGGGCTGAATCGATTCTGCGGCGAGAGCCCCGAGCCGTCCGCCTGGACGTAGCTGGCCATCGGCACCTGCAGCTGGTCCTGGAGAAACTCGGTAACCACAGCGAGCCCCTTGGTGTCGGTGCCGGGCGCACCGTATTCGACCGCCCCCAGGGTGCGCAGCACGGTCTCTGCCATCACGTTGTTGCTGAACTTGTTGACGTCCATCACCAGGCGGCCCAGGGGCTCCGACGTGATGTCGTACAGCGACACCAGCGGCGCTGGCACCGACTCCCGACCGACGGCGGTACCGCGAAAATCCGGACCGGGTACGGCGGCGAGCTCGGCGTCGTGGGGTCGCCGTGCAATACCGAGCACGGTCACCCCGGCCTTGGCGAGCAGGGCAGCGAAGCGTGTGCCGAAGTGCAGCGGCGGGTCGTCCACGGCGCTCCAGCCGTCGCCGTCGCGCTGGGCCGCGTAGTTGGCCATCAGCGCGCTGATGGGAGCGTGGTAGGCCTCGGTCACCTGTCGGCCGCCGGGCCAGCCGGTGCCGTAACGGGCGCCATCGAAATAGCGGTCATCGACCACGATGTCGCCGTGGATGTGCGTGAGACCATCCTCGGCCAGCCATTGGGCAGCGATCCACAGGCGTTCTTCCACCAGGTCGGGCGCGCCGCGCCCGAGAATCCATAGATCGCCGTCGAGCCGGCCGTCCTGCTTGACGCCACGATAGGCGATGGGCGTGCGCCAGACATAGTGGCCGCCCAGCTTCCAGAGGGCCGCCGCCGTCGTGAAGAGCTTGGTCACGGAGGCGGGCGCGAACGCGTCCTGCGCGTTGCGCGAAATCAGCAGTTCGCGACCGGGTACGGTCTGCGCGAGCAGGCCGATGCGGGCGCCGGCGAGCGTCGGATGGTGCAGTACGTCTTCGATGGCCGCCGGCAGGGGCGAGCCGGCCGTACCGGGCGGGGCACTCTGGGCTGCGGCCGGCATGGCGGACACCCCGGGGAGTGTCGCCACGATCAGCAGGCCGATCAGCCGGCTACGGTTCGCTGTACGGCCGTTCAATCGAGATCGAAGATGCGCGGTGGCGGCGTATCGCTCTTGTCGGCGCGCTTGAGCGCCTCACGGAACTTCTTTTCGAGGATCTCGTCGGCGTTGAGCTCGCGTTCCATGTTCTGCTGAAACCTCCGCTCCGCAGCCTCCTGTTTGGCCTCGCCGGCCTCGACCACCTCGTCCCATTCCTTGCCGCGTCTCTTGGGCCGCTCGTGCAGCAGGATCGTGCCGTCACCGGCGTCCAGGGTTAGCTTGGTCTCACAGCAGGGGCAGATAACCTCGTGGGTCGGGTCGCTCACGCGGGTGCCTCCGGTTTCGTGCGCATACGGCAATGGTTCCAGGGTAACAGCCCCTGGATCGGTCCGGAATGGAGCAGAGGTCGGGTGGCTCGCGCCGCCACCGGGATGCCCTTAGGGTATGTGAGCCCTGCGTTAGGCGCATCACCACGAAAGGACCGCATCGTGATCGAAGAAACAGCACCTGAAGCCGTTGCGGCAGCGCTCGAATCGGACCCCGATGCCGTGTATCTGGACGTGCGCACCGAGGGGGAATTCGTCCGCGGCCACCCGCCGGGCGCGCTGAATATCCCCATTGCCGAACTCATTCCGTTGGTGGGGATCATGACCCCCAATTCCGACTTCATGGCGATTGTGCAGGCTTCGATCAGTGCCGATGCCACGGTGTATTGCGGCTGCGCCTCCGGCCCACGGTCGCGACAGGCCGTGGCCCTGCTACAGCAAGCGGGTTACGCACGCGTCCGCAATGTCACCTCGGGCTTCAACGGTGTCGTTGATCCTCTCGGCCGCGTGCGGGAGCCGGGCTGGGCGGCTCGGGGGTTGCCGGTCGAGGAGGGCGATGGCGGCTCGTTCGGTTACGCGGCCCTGCGGGCGGCCGCCGCCCCGTCGACAGGCGATGCTACCGAGGGGCTGGATGACTAGGCACGAGTTCCACTATTCAGGCGCTGAGTTCGAGGCCCTGTCGCAGGCGGACAATTACTACCGCTGGATCCGGAGCATGTTCGGTGAGCACCTGCGCGGTCGGGTTGCCGAGGTCGGGGCAGGGCGGGGGAACTTCTCGGAACGCCTGCTGGCGCTCGACTCGATCAACGACCTGCTGCTGATCGAACCCGATGCCGACTTGTACCGCGAGCTGAGCAGCCGGTTTGCGGACGAGGCGCGCGTGTCCACCTTCGAGGGCTACTTCGGCGACGAAGATCTCGGCGGCCCGGTGGACGCTATCGTGCTGGTCAACGTGCTCGAGCACATCGAAGACGACGCCAGCCTGGTGCGCAGCGCGTGGCGTGCGTTGCGGCCCGGCGGAGCCCTGCTGTTGTTCGTTCCCGCCGGCCCGAACCTGTTCGGATCTCTCGATCGAGCCTTCGATCATTTCCGCCGCTACGAGCGCCGCGGATTGGTCGAGTTGCTCAGCGAGGGCGGGCTGAACGTTGCCGCGGCACACTACGTCAACGCACCCGGAGCGCTGATCTGGTTCCTGGCAGGACGCGTGTTCCAGCAGCGTACGATTCGATTGGCCCAGATGAAGCTGTACGATCGGCTGGCGATTCCGGTAATCTCGCGAATCGAAACGATTCTGCGTCCACCACGAGGTCAGAGCCTCATGGCGATTGCCGTGAAACCCGAGATTCCAGCATGACCGACCGCCCTCGCGCTACGGTTGTAATCCCGGTCTACAACGAGCGGGCCACGTTTGCGGAGTTGCTGGCGCGCGTTCAGGCCGTGGATGTCGACAAGGAGATCGTGCTGGTCGACGATTGTTCGTCGGACGGGACGCGGGAACGCCTGCAGGCCATGGCCGCGGCGATCGACCAGGGCGACGCCGAGTTCCGTTTCGACGACGACGGTCATGCGCTCGACATCCGCCGAATGCGGGTGTTCTTCCAGGACAAGAACCGCGGCAAGGGCGCCGCGCTTCGACGCGGCTTCGAGGTAGCCAACGGCGAGGTGATCATCATCCAGGACGCCGACCTGGAGTACGACCCCGAGGACTACCACCAGCTGTTGGCGCCGTTCGACAAGGGCAAGGCCGACATCGTCTACGGCACACGCTTCGCCGGCGCCGGCGCCCACCGGGTGCTGTACTACTGGCACTCGCTCGGGAACAAGTTCCTGACGCTGCTGTCGAACATGCTTACCGACATCAACCTCACCGACGCCTGGACCTGCTACAAGGTGTTCCGACGTGAGGTGCTAGAGCACCTCGACCTCACCGAAGACCGCTTCGGGTTCGAGGTCGAACTCACCGCCCAGGTCGCCAAAGCGAAGTTGCGCATCTACGAGGTAGCCATCGACTACCACGGCCGCACCTACGCCGAAGGCAAGAAGATCACCTGGCGCGACGGCTACAAAGCGATCTGGCAGACGTTCAAGCACAACGTGCTGAGGTAGTTGGTCGATCTGGTCTCCAGTACCGGCGCGTCTAGCCTCGAGGCACCCACGCATCGTCGAGCGGGGCGAGTCCTAGATCGTCTGACGTCGTTGCCTGTCACTCGGCGCGCAGCACCGAGGCGGGGTCGGTTCGGCCAGCGCGGCGTAGTACCGGCACAGCGGCGAGAAGGGCGGTCAGCGTGACGAAGGCTGCCGCGATCATCAGATCGGTCCAACTGGGGCCAGCCACTCCATACAGCTGGTGGGTCAGCAATGGCGCCGCCAGTAGCGCGAGGATCCCGCCGACTGTCGCGCCCGCGCCGATCAGGCGTCCAGCATGAGCCCCGAACCGGCCGACGATATCGCCTGGTCGCGCTCCGATCGCCATTCGGATGGCTACCTCGCGGACGCGGGCCGCCATTGCCTGAGATAGCACTCCGAACGTGCCGACCGCGGCAAGCAGAATCGCAGCGGTGGTGAGTAGTCCTAGAACTCCTCCCAGGAAACGCGGCGTGGCCGCCACGTCCTGAAAGTAGGCTTCGTGCGACATGATGTTCGAGAGCGCGAGGTCAGGATCGACATTCTGGATCGCCTGGCGGACAGCTGCGGTGAAGTCCTCCGGCGCTCCGCGCACGTGTACGACCGCACGGTGCTGACTCCAGGGAAGTTGGTCGTTTAGCCGGTACGATTCGAGTCTTGGCGGGGCCCCCGGAATGAAGTGAGGCAGGTCCGGCACGACGCCGACGACTCGGAGCGTCGAGCTGCCATCGACGGATCGAAGCGTCTTGCCGAGTGCGCTGGTGCCAGGCCAGAACGCGTCTGCTGCGGCGCGGCTTACAAGCGTCACGACATCTGAGTCGGGAGTGTCCTCGGCGGTGAAGGAGCGCCCTTTGCTCGGGGCGACGCCGATTGCCTCCAGGTAGCCGCGTGTCACCGTGCGAACGCCCACGTTGCGAGGTTCCGGAGCCAGATCGCTGACATACGAGCCGGATCCGCCCGAGCGAACCGGCGGAATCTGATCCGAGCCACCCGAGGCGATCACCCCGGGAATCCTCTGGATTTCCGCATGCAGGTCGTTCAGCGCCTGCACGATGGCCGGGGCGTCGGCGTATCGGGATGAGGGCAAGCGGAGACTGAAGGTCAACCGATTCTGGAAGCTAGCAACTGTCTCAGTGCGCCCGATCGCCTCGAGGCCGCGCACCGCGAGCACGACACCAACCAACAGTACGACGGTGAGGGCCGTCTGGGTCGCGAGCGCCAGGTTCTGCAATCGCGACTGCCCACCGAGGCGACTGCCCCGAATAGAACCGAAGACGTTCCTGTCGTCGCGTGCGGCGAACATCACGGTGGTCAGCAGGACCGCCACGCACAGCGACATCAGTACCGCGAAGGCCAGGGCGGCCGCATCCAACTCCACCAGATGAGCGCGTGGCGTCCGGTCCGGCGCGTACACGCGAAACGCCTGAATCAGGGCCCACGCCATCAGGCTCCCCCCGGCGCTTGCTGACAGTGCGAGGGCTCCTGCCTCGGCCGCTGCCGCGTGCGCCAGCCGGCCAGTGCTCGCGCCGAGGGCACGCCGCAGTGAGAACTCGCTTGCTCGCCGGACTCCCCTCGTCACGAACAGACTGGCGGCATTGCTGAGCACGATCAGCAGGAGTGCCGCGCCCGCCCCGATGAGAAGCCACACACTGGATCGAACCTCGCCGAACAGAGTTGTCGCCAGGGGAACCGCGCGCAGAGAGTTCTGCTGCCAGCGGTCCGGATCGAGATCGCGGAGGCCGACCGTGACCCGATCGAGTTCCGACTGAACGCGTGTTACGGATCTGCCGGGTGCGAGCCGGCCGACGACGTGCAGGACGGTCGTGGTTTCGCTGGGCACGGCTTCCTTCCCGTGGAATGGAATCCATAGGTCGGTTTCGATGTGGGCCGCCGAGAAGAAGGCTGGCGCCCAGAACTTACGCGGCATCACGCCAACGATCTCGAACACGGAGGCGGTCGCGCCGTCTCCCGGCGACAACAGTGGATTCACGTCCTCCAGACGCACCGAACGCCCGAGAATGTCCGGATCGCCGCCAAAATAGCCTCGCCAGAGCGCGTACGACAGGACCGTCGCGTTGCCATCTCCCTCGGCGGGTAGGCGGCCCATCAAGGGCGCGACGCCGTACTGCGCCAGAAAGCCGGACGTCGCGCGCGAGGCCATGACGACCATGTCGAGGTCGCTCATGCCTATGTTCGCCGGGTAGGAGAAGTGCGCCTCGATGGATTCGAAGGCGTCGATCGTTCGCAGGTGCTGCAAGGTCCGTCGCGAGATGCTCCCAGTGACGGGGCCGCCGACACCGGTGTTGTCGCCCCAGACCACCACCAGCTGGTTCTCGGCATCGTAGGGCAAGGGGGCGAACAGGACGCCCTGCACGATGCTGAAGACTGCCGTGACCACGCCGATTCCCAACCCGAGGATGCCTACGACCAGAATAGAGAACGCAGGGGTACGCCCGAGCAAGCGAACGGCGAGGCGGAACTCGTGGGCGAAGCGGACGGGCAGCAAGTCGGCGCCGCGAGCGGGGAATGGCGAGGAAACGCCGCGGGTCCGGCGAGAGTGCCAAGCGAGCGAGACGAGCTCGCGTAGCATCCAGGCGATTCTACCCAGTCGCCCTCGGCGTACGCGAACGGCTGCGAGTTCCTCCAGGAAATCTCCGGTGAGGGCGGCGCGGTCTGAAGCGGGCACGCAACGGGTGGCAAGCGCGATGACGAGGCGGGACAGGCGGCCGGGGGAGTATGGTCGTCGCGGCGCGTTCATGACGAGTCGACGAGCGTTTCGACGCCGGCGGCCATCTCTGCGAGCCGACGCCGCGAGGCGCGGAGTGCCGCCAGCCCGGTGTCGGTGAGCGTGAAGTACTTCTTCGCACGGCCGCCGCGCACAGGTTCCGCGTCGCCCAGGCGTGAGCTGACCAGGCCCAGGTGATCGAGACGGCGCAAGGTGGCATAGACCGCGCCGTACGTGGTCGCCCGATGGGCGTTTTTGCGGATCGTCCGACGGATCGCCACGCCGTAGGCTTCGGTGTCCAGGCGCACGATAGCGAGTAGAACGAGGTGCTCGAACTCGCCAAGGTACTCGTCTTTGGTCACCATAGCCTCCGTCGCGCGGGCGCGTGAAAGGTCGTTCGTTAATAACTTGTAGAAGTTACAAGATATGGTGCGGTGTTGCCAGGAAAATGGCAGCGGATGCCGCAGCCCCGAGCTGTCACATCGTGATGAAGTGCGGGTGGTTTCAGGTCAAGACCCCTTGTAATTGCATGCATTGATCAAATAGGGTCATGGAATAGGCCGCCGTCGGCAACTCCGTTCGATACTCTGCAGCCCGGATCTCCAGAATGGTTCCCGCGTTCCCGTCCCGGATAGGCCGTAGCCGTTCGAGCTGCGCGCCGCGGACGCCCGCGGTCGCGTTGCTTGCGATGATCGGCGCTATCGTGCCGGTGGCGTGCGGCGGTAGCGAGCAGGGACCTACGGAGCCGCAGGACTTCAACAAGACCGGGGCTTGCGTGGCGCGTGCCGTGTTTGGCGCGCCGGGGGAGTCAGATTACGTGCTTCCGTATCCGGTCGGACAGGAGCACTTCTTGCGGCAGTCGTATTGCTTTGCTGGTGGCGGTCACAGCAATCAGCTCGCCTACGACTTCAGCCTGCCGATTGGTGCGCCCGTCGTCGCGTCGCGCGCCGGTGCGGTGGTCAGGGTCGAGGATTCCTTTGAGGACACCGGCCTCGACGCCAGCCGCCTCAACAGCATCCATATTCAACACGTCGACGGAACGGTCGCCTTCTACGCCCATCTGCGGCAGCACGCTAGCCGCGTGAGCCTCGGTGACGTCGTCACGGTGGGCCAGCAGATTGCTTCGAGCGGGAACTCGGGTGCGACTTTGGCGCCGCACCTGCACTTCGCCGTCTTTCGCAGCTGGCCGCCGCGAGAGGGCGCCGATCTGGCGGTGAACTTCCGTAACGCCGAGGGCCGGCTCGACTCTCGGGACGGGCTGCTGGAGGGCGTGCGCTATCTCGCGCTCCCGTTCACGCCACGTGTTCCCTGACGGCTAGTTGCCTGACAGCTCGTGGCGCGAGAGAGAATGGCCCCGCCCGCGCTTGGGATGTGCTCGGCGACCGTGGCCCCGCTGCCGGTGGGTTGTGGATATGGCAGTATTGTCGGCAAGATGCCAAGCAAGAAAGTAACCTTCACACTCGACGAGTCCACTGTCTCCAGGCTCCGTCGGACAGCGCGTCGGCTGCACAAACCGCAGAGCTTGGTGGTTCGCGAAGCGATCGCCGACTACGCCGCGCGTGCGGATCGGCTCGGTGACGAGGAGTGCGAGCGGTTGCTGGAGCACTTTGATCGCCTGGTTCCAGAGATTCCCCGGTTGCCGGCCGCCGATGCGCGTGCAGAGAAGGAAGCGCTGCGCGCTGCGCGCCGTGCCGGGGGAAGGCGGCCCCTGGCCGAGAGCGAAGATTGATCGTTCTGGACACCTCGGTGCTCATCGACGCGCTCACCCGCGAGCGGCCGCTCGAGCCTCACCTGCGAGCAGCCATCGTCGACCGGCACCGGCTGCGGGTCCCTGCGCTGGTCCTGTACGAGTGGCTTCGGGGCCCTCGCCTGCCCGAGGAAATCGCTGCGCAGGAGCAGCTGTTCCCAGCTGCCGAGGCCATCGAGTTCGGCGCCGCCGAAGCGCGGATCGCCGCAGACCTCTATCGCCACGTCGGTCGTGCACGCGGCCGCGAAGCGGACCTCACGATCGCGGCCTGCGCCCTCGCTCGCGAGGCGGTGTTGTGGACCCGCAACGATCAGGACTTCAGCGATCTCCCCGGACTGGAGCTGTTCCTGCCGGGCTAGCGGTTGCGGTTCCCGATGGCGAGGCGCCGGTGGTCAGGAATGCGCTCGCCTCCGCAGGCGGATGAGGTCTATGCAGACTAGGTCGAGCGCAGCCAAGAGAGCGGCGATGAAGGCGCCGATCGTCGCCAGGATGACTCCATAGAGGAATGCCGCGTATACGACGGTGCCCCACTCTACGTCGCCCCAGTGCGAGCTGCCCAGGCGCAGCGGCAGGTAGAACGTGTATGTTGCCGCCGAGATTCCCAACAAAGCGGCTCCTTCGGCGACGGCACGCCCGAAGATCTCGGTCGAGCTGCGGAGGTAGCTGCGGAGCAGCGAGTGCGCCCGCCAAATCGTGAACGCGGCGTATGGGACCGCTATCGGGGCTGGGATCAGCCAAATGCCGGGCGAGCTGGAGAGCGTGTACAGGGCGTCCATTGCCACTACGGCGAGGAGGCCGTTGAGTACGGCCAGCAAGGCGAGTAGCGTTTCCTGGCGCTTGGTCAGAATGATCGTTCCCGGCACCCTGGTTGTCCTCCTAGTCGCGAACTAGCTGCCCGACATCTCCTGGCGTGAGCCGTCGGCGTACATGGCTTCGATCTGGCCCTGCGAGAAGACCAGGGCCGACCCCTTGCCGCCCTGCGCCATGCCGGTATCGATGAGGAACAGCTTGCCGCCGGCGCGGGAAAGGATTGCTCCGTCTGCGCTCGGGACGTGGCCGGCGACCACGGCCCGGGTGCCGGTGGCTTCGAGCAGGCCGGGAAGCGAGGCGTCGAGCAGACCGTCGGGGGACTCGGCGAAGCCCTTGGACCAGATCGGGCCGCGCGGTGTCAGCATGAACCAGCCGTTGATGCGCAGTACGGGCTCGGAGCGTTCGAACCGGTCGAGCTCGTCCCACGCCTCTGTCGGCAGAGCTGGCGGCTTGTTGAGCATCTCGCGCGGTGCCTCGAACCAATCGAGGCCGCGCGCATCGAAGTTGATGGCGCGCACCGTCTCGGCGATATCGCCAAAGCTCGTGATGAACTGGAGACCGAACAGGTGGGCGCGCTCCGCGTCGAGGGCCGCGATCTCGGC
>JAJCXS010000278.1 GCA_029263335.1 Acidobacteriota bacterium
TTGCACGCCGCTCCCAATGACCCCTTCAGAGGGGCGATTGGTCTCTAACACCACTTCTTGGCGAGAGTAGCCTGGGGTATTGATGTTGGAAATATTCTGGGCAGTCGTGGCCAGTCCTTGTTGGTGAGCCTGGATCCCCGAGCGCGCTATGTTGAAGATGTGACTAATGCCCGCCATATGCGTCCTATCGGTGGAAATGGACTGAGCTGGCAACCGAGGGAAAACTCAGAGCTCTATACCTTTTGATACATCGGAACGGCCTAGGGGCCCAAGACGTTGAGGATCGAATCACGGATCAGGGCATCATGACTCATTATCTGTATCTAATCGATACTTATCGGAGACAACACCATAAGACTTTACAGAACCGTTTAAGATTTCGTAGAAGCGATAATGGGTGAGATCCTCATTTCTTGTGACGGCAGCAAAGGGCATTGTCACGTTAACTGGCATTTGGCAAACTCTCCCGTATGAAGACTCAACCCATTAGCTACCAACGTCACCGTTCTCTTCTGAAATTATTAGCCACGTCGTCTGGCTCTACCATCGCTTTTGTCGCAGCTTCCGTGAAGTCGAAGAACTGCTGGCTGAGTGCGGGAGTCCGTTCAATTGTCAAAACCGAATTTTCGCCCGTTTTCGGGCATGGACCCAAGGGCATTAGGTTAGGCGAAGAGGTGTGCGGGAAGCACGAGCTTTAAGGGAAAGGCGGAGGTGGTGTGACGACCATCTGGGCGCATATAGTCGATACTGCCAGTCAGACCAATCACGATCACTTCTTTGACCCCAGAGTGCAAATAGCCGTGAATTTTATGATCCATTTCCGGTTTGCGGTTGCCCGGTGAGAGCACTTCCACCACAAGGTCGGGGGCTTCGAGTACATCGTGTGTGGGGTCGGCCCCTTCCCATTTTGACTCTGGCATCCAGACGACATCGGGCACCCGAATCCCAGCGGTGGTTGTGAAGACCGCCGGCTCGACGGCCGCTTCACCGTTGAGTTGCGCTTGAAGTTGAATGGCAATTTGTGTGCAAAGTCGTTGATGGCGGTTCGTCGGTTTCGGACTCAAGACGAGTTCTCCATATTCGGTGAGTTCATAATGATCAGGGGTCTGCTCATCCTGGGCGAGTTGTTGCCACCATTGGGTGAGTTCTTGTGGGGAACTCGTCGTCAGTGTCTCCATCATGTCCGTTATTCTATGAGCCTCCTGGTATGCTGTCAATGTTCCTAATACTGCGTAATAAAGCGCTCGCCGCCGTCTTTGACGCGGTTGAGTGTATGCACATAAATGTTGGTCTGCTTGAGCGAGGCATGCCGGAGCATATCTCGCACCGCCGTGGCGGGCGCCCCATTATTCAACGACATGGTGGCGGCCGTATGCCGGAGCGAGTGGCCCGTGATCACGGGCTTTTTCAACTGGGCCACTTTTAAGGCCGTACAAATGATCCCGCGCAGCGTCCGAGGGGCGACCCGATGCCCGTGGCGTTTGCCCAACGTGAGGAAGAGCGGGTCCTCGCCCTGGAGTCTCGGCCGCGAGGCGAGATACCGTTCCAGCCAGACCTGCACTTCTGGGAGAATGACGACAAACTCCGTCCGATCATGCCGGCCCTTCCCCTGCACCCGTAAAATCTGCCCATCGGGCGCCGCCTGATAATCCTCCACATTGGCCCGCACCAGCTCAATCTCCCGCATCCCCGTCTTGAGGAGCAAATAGATGATGGTTTTATTGCGCAGCCCTTCCAACGTCGACTCATCCATCGAGCCCAGCAAGGTCTCCACTTGTTCCACCGTCAGCGGTTGCTTCCGAAAGCCCTCTTTGGTTTTGGGCCCCCGCACCTGTTGCGCGGGATTCCAGGGCGTGAGGCCTGAGGCCTTCAGCCACGTGCCAAAGGAGCGGACCGCACTCAAGTAGAGCTCTTGGGTTTTGACGGCGAGCTTCTCGGCTTTGAGATAGTCCCGAAATCCCACGATCAGGTCGACCGAATAGGGGATCCCGCGTCCCGGTCCCATCCAATAGTCGACAAAACGGGTGAGGGCGGTGGCCGAGAGTCGCTGCGTGTCTTCGACACAGTTCACGCCTTTCTCTTCCACAAACCGATCGACCAAGGGCTGCAGATCAGCGGCGCGTAGGTGAGTGGGCTGGGGTTCAGGAGTCAGGGAGGAGGGTGAGGCGTTCTCGTCGGACATGGGATCCAGCACTTCTGGAATGAGCGGTTCCGGGTCAGAGGCCATGGGATCGGATGCCTCAATGTGTTGGAGAGAAGGAGTCAGTACCATCTTGGCTCAGTCTACCCCATTTTCATGAAATAATCAAACCACCGCTAAGGGAAGCCTAGCGGCAGTATAGAATAAATTACCTCTCCCCTCCCCACTTTTCTTAGCCCTCCTACTATGCTATATAAAAAAGAGGGTCAAGTCCTGGAGATCAGCAATATTCCCTAAGTCATTGTAATCTCACACAAAATGACACAATACCTAGGTAGTCGCGAACCAGACGAGGAGGGGAAAGAAGAGGTCGCCGAGGGCGTCCAGTTTCTTGATGAGCCCCCATCAGTCTGGGACCCCCTCCCCTATTTTGTCTTGCTCCATCACCTGATCGACGGGGGCTTAGGGGAGCTCCGCAGTGGCGACCAACTCCTCTACTTAAAAATGTTTCGAGAAAGTGTGGGTCGTGGACGCGACACCGTCTCGATCACCATGAAGGAGCTGGGCCGAACGACCGGGTTAGGGAAACGCGCGGTGGAAGAAGGATTAGCCCGACTCAGACATCAGGGCGTGATTCGAGTCTTGGCCAAAGGTCATGGCCACATCGCCACGGAGTATCAAATATTTCGAGCGCTCTTTCCCGCCCCATCTGGAAAGAAAATCCTCAAACCCAGTGTCGAAACCGTCCTCTTGCAACTCTCCGCTAAGGAACAATCACGGCTCCAGCAGATGGCCAGGACCCTCGAACCGGATGATCGGGCTCGAATCGAGAGCGACGTCCAAGAACAGTTCCAAGCCTTAGGCCTCCTCCCCTCCCCACAAATGCTCCACCAGGCTTTTCTTTTTAAAGTTCTCGAAGAAAAAATGTATCACACCATTAAAGACTCTCACCCAGCCCTTTTTTCATAAATCATAATTAAAAATATTTAATAATTACAACAAATTCATTACTACGCTTTTTCTACAGTCCCATTAATTTTTAAGTTTAAATATTCGTTAAATAGTAAATAAATTTTAACAATAAATCATAAATATTATTAAACATTTATTAATTACAATATAAAACTTGCAATCAATAAATTTATTTTTTCAATAATTAATTATATAAATTAATTTAATTTCATTAATTTAAAAGTACTCCCTACATCTTCTATTTAATACACCAAAAGTATTTGCAATTAATTATTAATTTAAAACACTATAATAATTAAATAAATTATAGTTTATAAAGAATTTAAACTAATTATTTTATACCGACGTCGGTAATGGCCAATATTTCTTATATTTCTCAATGACTTGTGAGAGTGAAAACAACCAACTTCAGCAGGAATAGTCTTAGATCCAGTCACAATGTCCAACTAATAGGCCAATACAACCACACTTATGAGAGTGCTTCAGTCCGTGAAACATCACTCTATGTTTATCGTATGTATAGCTAAATAGCCTTGTGGTCAAAGACCATAAGTCTGGTGCTGGCAAGACAAGTATACGACATATTGTGGATTGCGCTTGACATTTACGCCTGTTTTCTTTAAAAAGCAGCCGGAAGTAGGGGGCTTAAATCATCATAACTACAAGGTGGCACGGTGGCTATAATCATTGCAGTAACCAATCATAAAGGTGGGGTTGGAAAAACCACAACCGTGGCCAATACCGGAGCAGGGTTAGTTCGAAAAAGTAAAAAAATGCACGTGTTGGTCATTGATTTAGATCCGCAAAGTAATCTAACCCAAAACCTCTTTCCCCATGAACGCCGCGACTATAAAGGGCAAACAACTATTGCTCAAGTCCTTGGGGGGGCAGCCCTTATTGACGATGCCATTGTGCCCACCAACGTCAAAGGGCTGGACTTAGTTCCCTCCCATATCGATCTGTTTGAACAAGAGCCGAACATTCAAAACGGAGCGGGGGCCGTGTTAGGACTTCATTCTGCCTTATTAAAATCAGAAGTCCTCAACAATTATGACTTCGTCCTTATTGATTGTCCTCCCAATCTTGGGACCTTTATGACGAACGCCCTGTATGCGGCTTCGCATGTGATCATTCCCATTGAAGCCTCAAATCGCTTTGCCCTCGATGGCATTCAATCACTCTTTAAAAAAGTGAACGACGTCAATGTCTTTAAACAAGGACAAAAAACTCAGACCTTAGGATATCTCATTACACGCTGTGACATGCGAACCAACATTGCCAAAACCATGACCACGGCCATTCGTCAGGCCTTTGGTGATTTGGTGTTTCGGACAGCGATTCGCAGCAATACCGATTTTGATAAGGCGATTATGTTGAATAAAACCATCTTTCAGCAGGATCTCCGGGCAAGTGGGGCCACAGATTACGCAGATGTGGCCAGTGAAATTCTCGAACGGCTCAACTTCAAACTTCCCGCCCCAGAGTTAGTCGTTGAAAAAGGTGTGGCGGACCATGAGGCTCCAGTGAAATGAAAACCAAAGGGAAGGTCTCCAAAGATCGTCAACTCTTAGAAGAACAAACCCGAAAAGCACTCCAAGGATTGGCCGTCTTGAATCCTGAAGTGCAGAATCAAATCATTGATCAAACAATCGGGTCCTCAGAAGACGTTCTTCCAGAAGAAGACAATGAGCCAGAGCCAACAGTTCCCGCTCAGGAGACTTCTCCAACGCCTTCTGTTTCACCCACGGTCCTTCAACCTCCGACCCTTGATCTGAACGAACATTCTCATCTGGGCACCCTCACCGAAGTTTCTCTCCAAGACGTTCAGCTTAGCCCCTATCAACCACGAGTCTTTTTTGATGAAGATTCGATAGGGGGGTTGATGGAATCCATTGAGCAAAGCGGATTGCATCAACCGATTATCGTCCGTCCCGTAGGCTCAGGGAAGTATGAACTGATAGCCGGAGAACGACGGTTGCGTTCCTTTCAAAAGTTGGGTCGAGAGAATATTCCGGCCATTGTTCGAACCCAAACAGACGAAGAATCCATGGTCGCGGCCTTTGGGGAAAATCTCCAACGAGAAAACTTCACACCCTATGAAGAAGCACAGGGCTATGCCAGATTGGTCAACGAATTAGGAATGACCCAAGCCCAATTGGCTAAACGATTGGGTATTAGTCATCGACGGGTCAGTCATGCGGTGAGTATTTTAGAGCTCCCACAGCCTACTCTAGAACGACTGTTTGCGCCTGGCTCTGAGGTAACCATGGGCCATGCCGAAGCCTTATTGCCGTTAAGTAAAGACACCTCTCGTCTTCAAAAAGCCGTAGAGAAACTCGTGACCAAAAAACTCACGGTCAAACAAATTCGCAAAGAAGTCTCTGGTGAACGTCGGACGCATAGCAGCTTTCAGCCAGTCCGATATAATTTTTTGGGAAAAACGCAGGAAAAAGGCTATACTCTCTTAATTCAGTTTCGGCCGGATCGCCCCTTCGATCATGAACCGATTCGCTCTGCCTTAACGCTTTTCCAAGATTTTTTGGATCAAAAAATCACCCAACAAGAATTAATACAAAAAGTTCAGGGATTTAATCATTCGTCTTTGCCGTCTCCTGACGTTGCTTCGTCCCAATTTTCTCCTTCCGAATAATCCTATGATTTCTTCCCTAACCTGGAGGAAATTCTCACATCCGATTTTTTAAAAGTTTCAAAACTTACTTTTACCGCCTTCTTGTGTCTGAACTCTTAGTCCATTTCTTTAAGTCCCCAAAAATATGATGATTGAAATGTTTTGAAATACTGGCAAAAGAATGGGGATTAACAAGAGATAGCAGGTAATTTTGAATAAAGCAGATAGGTTATCCACAAGGGCAGGGGCGGTTGAAGGAACGGGTAGGGCGGCTGAAGGAAGATAGTGAGGCGCTTGAAGGAAGAATTAGAGGGCAGTTGAAGGAATAAGTGAGGCAATTGAAGGAACCGTCGTCGGTTGAAGGAAAACCCATCAATGAATAACTCATTGAAAATATTTCATAATTCTTTGTGGCTTGTTGGATTTACTCATTCTCTACGTTATAACGTTTTACGTTTTAAGTAATATAAACGTATAGAGCACGTTATGGGTAAACTCTCTAAAACTTCTTCTCAAACAGAACTCTTCACAGAACCGCGTTATCTTCTGGCTGAAAAGCAATTAGCCTCCATTCCTTTTTGGGAACCCAAGAAAAAGGGACGAAAAGACACCTCCAATGTCAAAGTGGTCGCCCTGACGAGCATGATCCAGGGCGAACCCATCAAGCTCACCCTCAAAGTCTTAGCTGGTGGGGATTACGGATTTCCGAATACCACCGACTTGGAATTCTTTCGAGCCTTTGAACATATCCTGACCGAACGCTTGCTTCAACAAGGGGAACTCAAAAATCCCATTGGAGTGACAGGACGGGAAATGTTAGCAGCGGTGGGTCGGGCACCAGGTGGGACCGGGTATCGTGAACTCCGGCGATTTTTTGGAACACTCCATGCCTTGTCATTTGAGGTAGAACGGACACAGGGTCCGAAGCATAAAATGGGTCGCTTCCATCTCTTTCATGCCATGTTCCATGAAGGGGAGAAGCGTGAGGATGGCACGATCACCGACATGAATGAAATCGAAGTGGCCCCCTGGTATCTCAAAAGCTTACAAGCGGGAAATTGTTTGGTGATTGACCATGCCATCTTTCAACGACTCTCCCTCTCCCTCTCCAAACTTCTTCATCAGTTTCTGCATGCGCAATTCCATTTCCATCAAGGCGTGGCCACCGAATGGTATACCGACATCGCCAAGAATTGGCAGATGAAAGAATATTCCGCCTTGAGCCGTATCAAACAACAACTTGATCCTTCCCATAAGGAATTACAGCGGGTCGGGTTTCTGGAGTCCTGGGACTATCTTCCCTTCAAGCGTGCAGGGAAAAAGGTCTATCAAATTCGGTGGCAGGCGGGGCCGCAGTGGGTGGCAGCGGAACAGGTGCAAAAAACGGAGTATGGCCTGCTCATGGAGCAGCCGAGTGAGGCGCTCCTGTTTCTTACAGCCAAACAAGACCAAGCCGAAGGGGAGCAGGACCAGGTGAACCAAGAGGGGACGGTGGTCAGTATCCTGGAGGTGGTCGGCTCGACCGATCGCAAATATCTCCCGTTTTGGAAACAGGCGGTGCGTGATCTGCCGCGCAGTGTCATCTATAAGGCGTTAGGGGATATTCGAGAACGCCTCATCAAAGGGGAAAAGATCAAAAACAAAGGCAGCTATCTTCTCACCCTCATGAAACTCGAAGCCAAAAAACGCGATCTTCCCTGGGCACTCAAAGAGTAGGGGAGCATTTTTTGGCAGTCTCTCGTTTTATAGCCTCCCGATTAATAATCCAGGAATCTTCCTCGTTTCATAGGTTTTATCTCAGCTTCTCTTTTTAAAACCCTGCCCTCATCCTGTCCTAGAATGCAGTATCGAGTATGATGACAAAAACTCGTACGAAGGTGATCCATACATAAGTGGTGTGTGGTGAGTAAAAGCCCTCACATTCTAAAACATAAAACCTGGATAGACCCACTGATATAGAATCAGTGGGCCTGCGGGAGAAAAATCCTTCCATGGCAAGCCGCTGCTATGCTTTCCGAAATCATAAAACCTGTTTTAGGACCTGTTCGGGGAGGTCGGGTGGAGAATAAAAAATGGGTCAGATGAATTTTTGACCATACGCCCTTTTTCTTTTTTTTCAGAATATTGTGGTAAAATGCGCGAAGTAAAAATCTTACTAGTAATTTTATCTGATCTGGCACGTTAACCTATGCGAAATTTCACAATCGATCAGGGCCATGCCGCATTGGAAGGCTTGATCAGCAGTTATGCCAAGCATGTTCTTAGTAAAGCCAACGAGGCAGAAACACGGCTAAAGGTCATCGATAAAATTTTAAAAGATGTTCTGGGGTGGGAAGATGACGATATTTCGGTAGAGGTAAGGTGTTCTGAAGATGGCAAAACGGAATTTGCTGACTATGTGGTTAGAACAGCCACAACAGCTCTTATTGTTGAGGCCAAAAAGGTTGGTGAAGCATTTTCCCTTCCTATCGACCGTAAATCAGGCAAGCTGGGAGGTGTACTAAAAGAAGGTAGTGTTGGTGAAGCCATTAGACAGGTTCGTGATTATTGTCGAACTAAAAGTATTCCTTTCGGTATTGTAACCAATGGTAGTGCTTGGATCATTTTTCCAGCAGTGAGAACTGACGAAGTCTCATTCGAGGAGACTCAAGCTAGAATATTTCGTAATTTGCCAGACATACGAAACAGAATTGTCGAGTTCTGGGAACTCATGTCTCGGCAAAGGGTGGGTGAGGGAAATCTTGATAATGAACTTCTTAGTCCAGAAAAAAACACTTCTGCCAGGAGGGTGATATCTCTAGTTAAGGAGCCAGGGTTTAGGCTAGGGAGGAATGCTCTTTATGAGTACATTGAGCCAGCAGTGAACTCAGCATTGACTGATGAGGCGCTTCTTAATGACATTGAGGCATTAAAACTTTGCTATGTAAAAAGCAGTGAGCGCTTAAAATATGACTCGCGGTTGCAAATGTATGTCAATGACGCGAAAACACATTTGGGTCATAAAACAACACGCGTTCGGGCAAGGAAATCTACGGGTTATTTGGAAACACGTATATCCCAAGACATACCTGGTCGACCAAGGTTTGTTGTGCTCCTTGGTTCGGTCGGTGCCGGAAAAACAACTTTCTTGCATTATACGAGAAAAGTATCGATCGTCTCTCAGATTAATAATAAAATTCCGTGGTTTTATATCGATTTCAAAAAGACTACTGCCAATCAAAACCCAAGACATTTTATTTATGAAGAGCTACTGGGTCTGATTGAAAGTGATATGGAATTTTCCCTGGGTGACTGGGGTAAATCTATTATGCCCGCATATTCCGACTTCATCACGAATTTGGAACGCGGCCCTCTATTTCTTTTAAAGAAATCTGATAGAACGAAATTTGATCTTGAAATATCTGCCGCAATTATGAAACAAAGGGATGATTTAGTCCCTTATGTAGAAAGAATTATTAAATATGCACTTCAGGAAAGGGCGGGGTTTTTAGTAATTGATAACGTTGATCAAATCGATGATGAAAAAAGACAAAATGAAGTTTTTGTAGAAGCACAAGCTGCAGCCCAGCGTATGGGAAGCAATATAATTATGTCTCTCCGGGAATCTACCTTTCTTCGACATCGTGGTTCTCCTATTTTTGATGCATTCCAATTCGATTCTTTATACATCGATCCCCCAAGTGTTCTTCCCGTTCTTTCTCGTAGATTTAGCTATGCCCGGCAAGTTTTAGCAAAGAAGAAAATTGAATTAACTCTAGAATCTGGAATCCGCCTGACTGTCCCAGATCTATCAGTTTTTTTTAATATTGTAGCGCAGTCTATTTTGGCCGCCGATTCGGGTTTCATGATCGAGATGCTTTCAGGTGGGGATATTCGGCGAGGGCTGGCATTGGTTCGAGAATTTCTATCATCGGGTCATACTACAGCTGACCGAGCTCTTCAAATTTATATCAACGAAGGTAAGTATAAATTTCCTTCGCACGAAATTTTCAAGGGAGCAGTTCTTGGGAAAAGAAAGGTCTATCGAGAAGAAGAATCACTGGTCCCAAATCTTTTTGATGCCAAAATGGGTACAGAAACCCTTCAGTTATTAAGATTTCATATAGTGGCTCGACTCGTAACTCTGGCTTCCGACCCAACTTTTGAAGGACTCCAAGTGACAGAGGTTATCGAGCAACTACATTTAGTTGGGGTACCTAGTAAAAACATTGAATTGTGCTTAAGTGTTTTACATCAAGGAAGAATTATTCGGTCAACTGATGGTCTGACTGTTGATTCAAGTTCAAAAATTATTCCAAATAGGCTTGCTGGTTACTTATTCCATACACTAGGCCGTTCTTTTAATTTCATCGAGATGTGTTTGATTGATTCTTATATTTACAAAGAAGAATTTTGGGAAAAGATAGCTAGCCTTACGAATCAAATTGAAAGTGCTAATGATGATGCAGGGGTTAAATTAAGAATTGACCGTGTTCGGGTATATATTGAATATCTGGCCTGCATTGAGGAAAAATGGGTGGTTGAATGTAATCGCCGAGGGTTGGGTAATCCTTGGGGACAACAATTAATAGGAACCGAATTTAAGATCGCAATTGAAGCTGACATCAAAAAGGTTCTTGCCTCCGCACAGCGAATGGTAGTGAGGAAAAGGCGGAAGGTGACAGTAAAATAGGCCTCTCGGATTTTGTCATGTATGGATGCTCCCGAGAATTCAAAGACTATTGAACGAATAGGGCGTGTAGGTTTGTCGTTATGAATCCGACCTGTTTGTGTGGCTCCATGACCGCTGGCCTTAATAGAATGCCTGTATGGTCAAAAAACTCAAAAGCTGTCCTTGAAATTAAGGGAAATGCAGCCGCCCGATTTCCAGAAACAGGTTTAAAACAGGTTTCCCCCCGCACGGGGTACTGGCAGGAACGACCTAAGTCGTTGATTTAATTGGTGGGCCGTGTAGGGATCGAACCTACGACCCGCTGATTAAGAGTAAGCTGCTCACCAAACCCGAAACCAAAAATCGCGATTTTCCCTGGGTACTCAAAGATTTGGGCACAGGAAGGATGGGCCCAGATATTCTTGCGCTATTTCTGTCAAATACGAGTACAAGGAACAAGACCTCTTTCTGTCATGACAGAGAAATCTGGTCGGCAAAGGTGACGGTGGTCGTGGCTGGGCGCCGGCTGCGTTTGCGCTTGACGACAATTTCCACTTCCTGGTCAAGTTTATTCAGGAGCCGTAAGAGCCGGTCAATCGAGAATCCGCTGAGGCCACCACGGGCAAGGTCAGACACACGAGATTGTGTAATTCCCAACAGCTCTCCAGCCTTTTTCTGTGTCAGTTTTCTCTGTTTAATGATGGCATTAATCTGGCTTACTAATTGAGCCTTGGTTTCCATCTCCTCAGGGTTGTCAAAACCCAGATCAGCAAAAATATTTCCTGACCCTCTG
>JAJCXS010000279.1 GCA_029263335.1 Acidobacteriota bacterium
CCAGCGGGACTGTATGAGCCCTTCCTTCTCCAGTCGGTGAAGCACCGGATAGAGCATTCCGTCGGTCCATTGCAGACGTCCGCCGGAGAGGTCGTGGACCTCGTTGATGATCGCGTAACCGTACGATTCGCCCTGACTCAGTACCGCCAGCAGCAGCGGCCTCGTCGACGCGGCGACCAGTTCTTTTGAGGGCATGCGAGCATCCGTTGGTTGCTGTTGACCTTAATGGGAGAGAGTCAAGGGGCCAGCATGATACATGGGGGTGCGATGTAACAAGTCGCGTCACTCAGTGGCGTCCTGACGCAGTTGTCGCGCCCTTGCGTAGCCGCGGAGTTGGCATGAGCGCGCCGGGATCTCTATGGTGCATAGACCTGCTACGTAAACACATAGTCCGGGAAGGGGACCTCATGAAGAACGCGGAGATGGTGCGATATGGACTGAAGTCAGGGGGTCTCCTCGGCCTAGGCTACGTCGTAAACGTCCAGATTCTCACATGGATGGGACTGGGCCTGACGAGCTGGGTGTTGCGAGTCGACCTGGCTCTGATGGTCGTGGCGGTCGTTGCTCTGCACCGGAGCTCCTACGGCCGGGGCGGCACACTGTACGGCCGGGTGGACTGCCTCGTCGGGTTGCTCCTGCTGACTCTCACGGCGGGCCTGATCCGGCAGATCTACATGGTGGTCTACATTCTCGCCATCGACCCGGGTTGGGTCGACATGGTGGTCGGGATCCGTAGCGATCTCCTGGCAGCAGGTGGCGCATCGGCGGAACAAATCGAGCGGCGGATGGTGGCGGTCAGGGGCGGATTCACGCCCGTGCGCATGTTCACGATCGGCGTTCTGTTACCGGCTCTCTGGAAGCTGGCCTTTGCCTCCCTGCTTACGGTCGCGCTGAGAGCCAGACTTGCTGGGACCCGATCGCCGAGCACCTGATTAGCCAACGGCCAACTGTCAGGCTGTCGTTGTTCTACATAGCTACGCTATGTAACAATCAGCCTGATCGTCTCGTTCATTCGCCTGCCCGGAGTTCAGTATGGTAAGCGCGCTCAAAGCCATAGTGGGCTTTCTACCGACTCTCCTCAGGCTGCTCTTGGGAGTGTTGTTCATATTCGGCGGATGGACGTGGCTTAACCGTCCGGATCCGGGAGCATACCTTGCCGAGGCCATCAACACTGGTCTCGAGGCAGGGCGCATGTTCGGCTTCTACGAAGCGTTCTTGCGCGCGATCGTGGTACCGAACTTCGGGCTGTTCGCCGCCCTGGTGGGCCTTGGCGAGCTCCTGGTCGGCATCTCCATCGGACTCGGAGCCGCAACTCGGCTCGGTGCCGCCGGCGTGGCGTTCCTCTTCCTGAACTACGGCCTCCTGGGCGGCGTATCTGGCCTGATCGCGCATGCGATCCAGCTGGCCGTCGTGTTGATACCGGTTGCCCTCAATTCGGGGCGTCGGTTCGGGGTCGACCGATGGCTGTACGAGCGGTGGCCTAATGCGCGCATCTGGTAGCTCGGGGACGAGATCAGCGCGGCTGCGCGGCCTTCAGGTGACCGCGACCATGCGCTCGATAGAACGGAGCGCGCGCCTGGCGATATCGGGTTCCACCGTGACTTCGTGGATCCCTCCGCGCATCGTGTTCAGGAGCTTGTCCAGCGTGATCATCTTCATGAACTCGCACTCTGCGTCGGCCTTGATGGGCACGAACGTCTTGTTGGGCTGGCGCTGCTGCATCTGATGGATGATGCCGGTTTCCGTGGCAACCAGGAACTCGTTGGCGTCTGAGTTCTCGGCGGCGGCGACCATCCCGGCTGTCGAGAGCACATGCGTTCGGTCTGCCGGGAAATCGCCTTGAGACAGGTGCCACATGACCTGCGAAACGCAACCGCATTCCGGGTGGATCAGCAGGTCTGCTTCGGGATAGTCGGCCCACACCTCTTCGACGTGCCGCGGCCGGATGCCGGCGTGGACGTGGCACTCGCCCATCCACACGTGGAGCTTGCGGTTGGTGTTGGTGCGTAGGTAGTCGCCCAGAAACATGTCCGGAGCGAAGAGGATCTCCTTGTCGGAGGGAATCGATTGCACCAACTTCAGGGCGTTGGCCGAGGTGCAGCAATAGTCCGCCTCGGCCTTCACGTCGGCCGAGCAGTTGACGTAGACCACGGCAACGGCGCCGGGGTGCTCATCCTTCCAGGCTCGCAGCTGCTCCGCCGTGATGGAATCGGCGAGCGAGCACCCGGCATCCAGATCGGGGATCAGGACGCGCTTGTCCGGGCACAGGATGGCCGCTGTCTCGGCCATGAAATGGACCCCACAGAACACGATCTCGTCGGCTTCGGTTCGCTGAGCTTGGAGCGAAAGCCCGAGGGAATCGCCGACGAAGTCAGCCAGATCCTGGATCGCCGGGATCTGGTAGTTATGTGCCAGGATGACGGCGTTTCGTTGCCGCTTGAGCTCCTGGATTTCGGCGAGCGCGTGCTCGAGCGGCGCGTCGCCAACATTGCCTGCAGGGTATACGGGTAGCTGATCGGCGAGCGAGGTGGGCATGACGGCGTTTGCGAAAGCGGGGGAGGGGTAGGTTCCTGCCGGAGATTACGAGTCGTTGGCGGCCACGATCGCGAGGTTGATGTCGAGCGATGGCGCCGACATCGTCAATGCACCCATCGAGATTACATCGGCGCCCGCTTCCGCGTACTCGCCCGCGTCGGCAGGTGTAATACCGCCCGAGCACTCGATCTCGACACCCCCGCGCAGATCTGCCCGCTCCAGCGCTGCGATGGCCTCTCGCACAGCGGTCGGGTCCATGTTGTCCAGCATGATGGTGTCCGCTCCCGCCCGCGCCCCAGCGACGGCCTCCTCGATGGTTTCGGCCTCCACTTCCAGGCGGACACCGGCACCGAGGGCCCTACGAGCCTCCTGCACAGCGTCGGCGAGGCTGGTGGCGAAGATCAGGTGGTTCTCCTTGATCAGCACGGCGGCGCTCAAATCCCGGCGATGCGGTTCCGCTCCGCCGAGGACGACTGCACGTTTCTCCAGGTCGCGGAGGCCAGGCACGGTCTTGCGGGTTGCCGCGATCCGCGTGCCCGTACCTTCGACGAGCCCTACGGCGTGGCGTGCGAGCGTCGCGACTCCACTCAGGTGTGACATCAGATTCAACAGCGTGCGTTCGAGTCCAAGCACAGCTCGTGCGGGGCCATGTACCTCGATCAACGCAGTCCCCGCGTCCACCGTTGCGCCGTCGGCAACGAAGGCCTTGGATTCGAGGCCCATGAGGTCCGCGAGAATCAACGCCTCGCGCACGCCGGCCACCGTGCCCGCCTCCCGTGCCGTAGCAGTCCCCGTCGCCCGGGCGGCTGATGGCACCACCGCCTGGCTAGTGACGTCATCCTCAACCCGATCCTCGCGCAGGAACGAGGCAAGCTGCCGCCGAAGCTCTGCGTCCGCGGACTCCGAAGCGTCAATCAAAACAACCGTCCGAGG
>JAJCXS010000280.1 GCA_029263335.1 Acidobacteriota bacterium
TCCTGCCCGCGCGGGTACTCTTCCTCGCCATAGCTGAAGCTGCGCCAGTCATCCTGGCCCGAGAGCCCCTCCATATCGTGAAGGACCAGGACGCGGATGCCATCCGTGATGTCGGGATGGGTTTCGACGACCTCCCACGGCTCGCCGCCCAAGGGCGCGTCGGCGGTGGACTGCCCGCTACCTGCGCCCGTTTGACCTGCTCGACACCCGGTCGGCGTCAGGCCCGCAATCACCAACAAGACAAGCAGTGTGACGGCTCGTGGTGGACGTCTTCCGAGGATCATCGGTGTCTCCAGGGCTCCATAAGCCAGAAATGGGCCAGGTAACGGAACACGGTGAAGGCGATCTGGTCGCCACGCGGCGACCATGAGGGATGGGTCTTGTCGGTCGGATCGGCAGTGACCTGCGTGGCTGTTCCTCCGGCGGTGGGGACCCGGAAGAGTTGCAGATGGCCGTCGGTGGCAGGGGCGATGTAGGCTACGTGCGCGCCGTCCGGGGACAGACTGATGCCGCTGAACCACTGTGGACTGGTGAAGCGATGCACCACCTCGGGCGTGCCCCCATCGCGGTCAACACGCCAGATGGAGCGTTCGCCGATGCCGTGCATGGCCTCGAAGTAGATGGTGCGCGAGTCGGCGGCGAACTCGGCAAAGATGGCTTGACCCTCGAAGTCGGTCAGCTCGATCTCGCGTCCTGGGCGCGTAACCTCACCCAGCTCCTGGTCGAAGCCCACGAGCTGCAGCAGTCCGAGGCGATCGCCACCGGTGCCGCGGTAGTCGGTGGGGTACACGATCCAGCGTCCATCCGGCGAGAAACGCGGCCAGCCGGTTTCGTTGCCACCCCTGCTGATGGGTTTGGCGGGCGCCGCGCCATCGGCGGGCTGCAGCCAGATGTCGTCGGTGCCGTCGGCGTGCGAATGCAACACGATCCAACGGCCATTGGGCGACCAGTGCATCCCCTGGTCCTCGGAGTAGGAGCGACGAATGATCTCTTGAGGCGCGTCGGCGATGCCGTCACGTACGCGGACGGTGCCGAGGTGCTGAGCGATGTCCGGGTACTCGGCGTCGTCGATCGCCCGCCGCCAGCTACCGAAGGTGAAGGCGATCCGTTCTCCGGGCCAGTCCCACGAGGGCGTCTCCGACTGAAAGGTCGTAACCGCCGAGGGTGTGCCGCCGTCCGCATCGACTCGGGCGATCGTCGTCGAGTATTGCTGCAGTTTGAACAACACCCGGCCGTCCGCGATCGCATACGGCGCGTACGTGTCGCGGGCGAAGTCGGTGACACGCGCGGCCAGCCCGGTGTCTAGTTCGAGGCGCCAGAGATCGAGCGTGCCACGCTCGTTGGGGCGACCGACGAACGCGCGGTCGACACCCTGGAACGCGATGGGGCCACGAACTTCGCCGAGGTCCGATTGCCCCCCGTCGCGGCCGCATTCGAGACTCAAGAGATGCCCCTGCTCGTCCGCGACGACGCATGTCACAGTGCCGTCAGGTCTCCAGGTGACGTTGGCCAGAGGACCGGTTGTCCCGACCGTCTCCATCACCGCGCCATCCTGGTCGAAGAGCCACAGCTGTCGGCCGCCTTCTCGCCGGACAAGCCCGGCGGCGCGGCCGTCCAGGTTGAAGCGCAGCTCCATCAGGTCGGCGCGTTGCGCCACCCTTCCGTCCGGACTCACCAACTCCTCGCGATCCTCCCACAAGCTCGTGCGCGTGCCGGTGACGGTGTCGTACTCGAACCAGTCGAACCAGGTGCGCTCGCGGTTCGCCTCGCGCGCTACCAGGGTCTGTGAGTCGGGCCGCCAGGCGAGGTGAAGGCGGCGATGCTCGCCGCGGCCGAGCTGTCGCGACGGCCCCCCGCCGGAGATGGGCTCGACGTGGAGTTTGAGCCCCGCGTGCGTTGCCAGCCAGCGACCGTCTGGCGAAGGCACTCCCAAGGGGTCGCGTTGCGCCACCGGCCCTGGCTGTCGTGCCGTCGATAGGTAACGCAGGCGAGGCCGTTCCGACTGCGCCTCGGCCCGCGGCGCCGCCAATGTGGCGAGCATGAGCAGAGCGAACCCACGTAGGGCGAGACGGTTCACTAGCTTTGCCCGCCCGCGTCCATCTCCTGCCCGAACCCCAACACGTGGCCATCCGGGTCGCGCACCGCGAATTCAGTCATCGAGTACTCCCGCTGGAAGGTGGGTCCGTAGACTATTTCGGCGCCTCGACCCTGGAACTCGTCGTGCAGCGCCTGCACATCATCGACCCAATAGAACACGTCCCAGGTGCCGCCTTGGTCCTCGTTGGGGCAGATCTTGGCGGGATCACCCACCACCCGGAGCATTAGCGCCAGCCCGTCGCGGCTCAGGATGGCGAAGTGAGGGGGCGAGCCGCCGACGTAGTTTTGTGTGAATCCCAGCACGGTTACGTAGTGCGACGAAGCCACCTCCAGATCGGCCACGGGAAGGTACGGGGCGCCGCGAAGCAGCGCGGGCTTGGCGGGTGGCGTCACTTCCACACCTGCTCGAGCCATGCGACCGCTCGTCGCAGGGGCTCGGCGAATCGAGGTGTCTGGTAGTGAGTGAGGTCCTCGACGACTTCGAGCTCGACGTTGAAGCCGCGTTCGCGTAGCGCGCCGATGGCATCGCGTGTCGGACCGATCGGCACAACGTCATCACGTTCGCTGTGCACCGCGAACACCGGCGTGCCGTCCCATGCGGCGACGATTTCCGTTGAAGGGCGGCCAGCGACGGGGATGGCGGCCGACACCAGTTCGGGGTGACGCGAGACGAACGCCCACGTGCCCATACCGCCGAGGCTGAAGCCGGTAACGACGATGCGGTCAGGATCGATGGGAAACTCGGCGCGCACGCTTTCGATCAGCGCCATGATCGCGGCGTCGCTGCGAGGGTCTCCCCAGCCTCGGCCGGGGCAGTCCGGCGCGATGATGATGGCATCGAGGTCGGCGAGCGCCGGCACGACCAACAGATTCATGTAGTCGCGCCCGTAGTAGGCGGGCGGCCGCGCCCCTCCCCAGCCGTAATGCAGTCCGACGATCAGCGGTACGGGCCCCTTATCGAGCGTCGTCGGCAGGTGTAGGCCGTAGCGTAGTTCCGTGCCGTCATCGAGTGGCAGGAGACGATCCTCGGAGGCGTTCGCTGCCAGGGTCACGGACACCAAGCCAGCCACTACGAGAGCCATACGCGCGCTCGCCGCCGCGGCCGCCAGCGCTGGCGAAAGCGCTCCCCTATTGCTGCAGCGCACGCAACGCCTCGACGGTCTCGGTGGGCTCGGGCCGGGTCGTGTAATCCGGGTGCACGCGAGCGTACCGGATCGTGCCGTCGACGCCGACGATGTAGCGCGCCGGTAGCGGCAGGCGCCAACGAGGCTCACCGTTGGTCTCGTCCAGTTGCAGTCCCAAGCTCGCGTACAGCCGGGCCAGATCGTCCGGCAGGTTGTACTCCAGACCGTATCGGTTGGCGACTGCGAGTCCTTCGTCGCGCAGAATCTCGAATCCGAGTCGATGACGTCGGATCAGGTCGCGGCTGAATTCAGGTAGCTGCGGTGAGATCGCCGTCAGCGTCGCGCCCGCCTGCTCGATTGCCGGCAACACAGCGTTCAGAGCGTCCAGCTCTGCGTTGCAGTA
>JAJCXS010000281.1 GCA_029263335.1 Acidobacteriota bacterium
GTGTTCCACGACTACCGCCACCTCGAGACGACGCCACGGATCGAGGCGGCAAGATCGCGCATCGCCGAACTCGAGTCGATGGCGGCCGCCTATCGAGACAATGGCTCGATGATGCGCTGGTATCAGGCATTCGGTGGGACCGGTCTGACGGCTACCACCGAACAGGAGTACATGAAGTTCGACATCAACCTGCCGGCCGAGCGGGTCGAGCTATTTCTGCGGGTCGAGGCCGACCGCATGACCAACACGGTGTTTCGCGAGTTCGACCAGGAACGCATGATCCTGGTGGAGCAGCGTCTCGGCGATCTCAATCGTGCGAGCACGCCCTACGCGGAGCGCATGGCGGCGATCTCGGGAGAGTCGAGCCCGGTGTTCTGGCCAGAAGGTCATTACCCGGACGACTTCATGCAGTACTCGCGCACCTACCAGAGACAGCTCTACGAGCGTTACTTCGTCGTCAACAACACGACGCTGGTCTTCATCGGCGGGATCACGCTCGAGAACATCGTGCAGCAGGTCGACGAATACTTCGGTTGGATGCCACGCGCGGCCGAGCCACCGCGCTCGGAAGCGGTCGAGCCGGTTCCGATGGCCGAGCGCCGGCTGATCTATCGCAACGATGAACTGGCGCCACGGGTCGAGATGCGGCACGGGATACCAGGTATTGGCCACCCGGATCGCGCCGCATTCGACGTGGTGGCACGGGTGGCGGTGCCCGCGATCGAACGCGCGCTGGCTAGCGCCGGACTAGCCGGCCAGGTGGGTGCCAATACGCGTGTCATCCACACGAGTCGCTTCGGCGTGCCGGCGACGCTCAATCTCGAAGTGCTCGCTGCTGTGGATCAACTCGAAGCCGTGGAAGACGTGTTGGTGGCAGCGCTCGAACAGCTGGCCGAAGGGAGGATCGAGTCGGAGGACCTGAGCCGAGCGAAGAAGACACTCCGCACGGAGTGGTACCGCACGATGGCAAATGCCGACGCGTTGGCGTTCGAGATCGGCCACTTCCAGACCATGGATCGATGGCAGACCCTGCAGACCCACCTGCGGCAAAGGGATGCTACCGACATCGCGCAGATAGCACGCATTGCCGGCCGTTACTTTGTTGCCGACAATCGCACTGTCGGCATCGTCCGGCCGCGCGGGCAGGAGTCGGGTCGATGAGGGGTACCGTTGCCACTACGTGGGTCCTTCTGGCCATAGCCCTGGCACCGGCTGCGAGCGCGCAGCAGCAGTGGGTTGCGCCGCGCGAGATGGCAATGCCGGTCGCAGGTTTTGTCGCCCCGGATAGCGAGGCGCTGCGCCACGAGTTGCCGGGTGGCGCATTCGCCTACGTCGTTCGTGACGACTTGGTGCCGCTGCTCCGGTTTAGGGCACTGATCGGCGCAGGGCACGCGGATGGCCCCGGCGGCGCGGACTATGCGGCTGCGCTGCGAAGGGGGCCGGCGTCGTTGGCGCCGGCGGATTTCGCGGATCTGCTGGCGAGCATGGCCGCCCTTTACGAAGTGGAACAGGACGAAACGGAAACGCGGTTGACTCTCGAGGTCCCGAGCGAGGATCTGGTGTTGGGTCTGGGACTGTTTGGGGCGATACTGCGCGGCCGACTGTCGGGCGAGTCGCGGGCGGACAGCGGCACCAACGCAGCGCAGCCGGCGGCCGCGGAGTCCGGCCCGGCGCTCTACGAGGGGTCTCTTGCCGCCGCGGTGGAGCTGTTCGAACAGGAGCTGTTTGGCACGCACCCGTACAACGGTACCTACCAGGGAGAGGCGCGCGGCGATGCGGCGGCGTTCCGCGAGCGCTTCGTCGTGCCGGCCAACATTGTTCTCGCGGTGTCGGGGGACTTCGACGTTGCGGAGATGCGAGAGGCCCTCAGCATGGTCTTCACAGGCTGGAGTGGCGACGCACCGAGCCTCAGCCAGCATCCCATGCCCGAGCCGATAGCGAGTCGCCGGGTGCACACCTTTCCGGTGGACAAGCTACAGGGTTGGGTGGTGCTCGGCCACGAACTGCCGCCCGTGCCGGGCGAGGACGAAGCCGCCCTCATGGTGATGAACTATGTACTCGGTGGGGGACACTTCGACACGCGATTGTTTCGCGCTACCCGCGATCGACGCGGCCTCACCAATGACGACAGCGGTTTCCCGGAACCGGGTTTCCGCGGGCCGGGCGTCTATACCTTCCGCACGTACGGCAGACCCGAGGTCGTACGGCTGCTGATTCAACTGACTCTCCAGGAGATCGAGCGCATACGGACCGGACCCGTGAGCGACGAGGATCTGTTCGTGGCGCGCGGAGCCCTGGCCGACGGTGAGTTCTCGCTGTGGTTCCGCGACGGCGCGGCCACCGCGACGACCTATGCGAGAGAGTGGCTTCGGTACGGAGATCACAGTCGGACTGCAAGCTGGCAGGAACGTGTGCGCGGGGTGACCGCCGATGACGTCCTCGCTGCGGCGCGGCGCTACCTTCACCCCGAGAGGATGCAGATCGTGGTCCTCGGGCCGATCGATGCGGTGCGCGGCGCCCCCTCGATCGAGGGCGAGCCGTCGTTGGAACAGTTCGAGTCTGGCGACGGCTGAGCGGAGGCCCAGCGACATGCCGCGCGACGAGATGATTCCGGCGGAGATGGAAGCGCTGTTGAGCCATCGCGATGTCGTGCGAGTCGCGTTTCGCGATGACGACGAGATCTACCTGATCCCGCTCGGCTACATCTGGCGTCGATCCGCCCTGTATGGAGTTACCGAGCCGGGGCGAAAGACCCGGCTGGCATCGGCGTCGCCTCGGGTCGCATTCCAGGTCGATACCGCTGCTCAAACCGGCTTGTTCGAGTGGCAGAGTGTTACCGGGTCGGGGTGTTTCGAGATCATCGACGACGCGGCCGAGAAGCGGGCGGTACTCGGGGGCCTGCTGTCGCTGGCGGCCGGCGCCCCGGCAAGGTGGCGAAAGGAACAGG
>JAJCXS010000282.1 GCA_029263335.1 Acidobacteriota bacterium
CCGTCGCAGCCGCGTCGCGTCGCTTCTGGCAATCAAGCGAGTGAGGATGAAACTCGATCTGAGTATCTATGGACTGCACCGTTTCGGGCCGCACGACGTGGTCCCCGAACCATTCCCGCACATCTTCGTGCCCAGCGACGCGCTCCCGGCCAACGTCTATCAACACCTGTTCGATCGCTATCCGCCGCTGGACTTCTTCGTCGGTGGTCGCACTCTGGGCGAGAACCACAAGATCCACTGTGCCACCGAACGAATCCTCCGCGGCGACGGCCTCGACCCTTGCTGGGTCGAACTGGCTGACCGGGTCACTCGCTCCACCGCGTTCGACGAACTGATGCGGATTTTCCGGCCACATGTTGCGCGGAGCTTCCCCGCCCTCGCGGGGCGATACGACGCAGACGACCTGGTCGTCGGCAGACGAGTCGACGCCGCGGCGGACATGAGGATCGAACAGCAGGTCACCGCGCACACTCCCGTCATTGGCGCGCCGGCCGCCGAGCGTGGACCGCACATCAAACAGTGCACGAAGCTGTTCGTCTGCATGGCGTTCTTACCCTGCGAGCCCGACCTCCCCGAGGGCGGGGAGTTCGTTGTCTGCCGACGCCGCCCGCACAGCAACGCCCCGTTCGGTAAGGCCCAGGCACTCGACCTAGCCGACGTGGAAGAGGTTGCTGTTCTGCCCTATGCGCCCAATTCGATGGTGATCTTCATGAACTCGCCGCACAGCATCGTCTACGCGCGACCACGCACCGCCGGCCCGCAGCCAATGCGATACGCACACTTCGTGGTGGAGTCGCCGCGGGCGTTGTTCGATATTCCCCGCGTGCCCGGGCACGACGCGCCGTGGCGCCGCCTGATCCGACCAGCACGTGAGGCATGGTGGAGGCTGCGCCGATCACACCCGGGGTTCACCTCGTGACCAGGGGCTACCTGGACCACCAAGTAGCCGAGAGCGCAGCCCGCGAGTTCGGCGCGCGCGAGCCCTTCCCCTGGATAGCACCCCGCGCCTCCCTCAGGCCCGCCGGGTTCGAGGAGCTGCGACGCGACTACCCGCCACCTGAGCTCTTCGAACGGCACCAAGACATCCCGCGCCACCACGGCCAACGACCCCACAATCGTTACTACCTCGCCTGTGAAGAGTCTCCGTACGGCAGGCTGCCCGGCGAACCCGGATGCGTCGCCGCCCGCAGTTTGGCAGCTTCCTGGCAACGGCTGCTGCAGGAATTCGACGGCGCGTGGTACCGCAACTTCGTCGCCCGACTGCTTGAAACGAACCGGCTGCACCTGCACTTCAGCTGGCACATGGCGGGATCGGGTGACGCCGTATCGCCGCATTGCGACTCGGCACGACGCCTCGGCACCCATATCTTCAACTTCAACTCACCCGACGACTGGGACCCCGCCTGGGGTGGCCAGACAGTGCTCCTCGGCGACCCCACGGACTCGAGGCCAGATCCGAGCCTCGGCGATTTCCGCGTTCGGCATCCGATCGAATACGGCACGAACCGAAGCCTCCTGTTTCAGAACGGCGAGAATCACTGGCACGGTGTGTCGCCACTCCAGTGCCCGCCCGGTGCTTTGCGAAAGGTGTTTCTGGTGGCCTTCCTTCGCCCCGAGCGACGCCTCAAGGTAATCGGGCGCCGTCTCCGCGACCGAGCGATGCGCTGGCTATGAGTGCCACTGACGCCGACCGCCCCAGCACGCGGCACCGGGTCGCTACCGGAGTCCTTGCCTTCGTGGCGCTCGGCACGGTGGCGATCGGGCAGTGGCTAGCGCTGGCGAGGCTGGGTGCCGGCGAGGCGACCGACGCATGGATGGCGGGGCAGGTGGTTCCGGTGGTGATCAGCGCCGTCGTCGTGTCGTCAATCCTCCACACGCTCATTCCGGTCTTTGCCCGCCGACACGTGCCCGCCGAAACCTGGGGTCTGTTGTGGGTCTCCGGTGGCTTCACCTGCCTGTTGTCGGCTGCACTGGCGCTAACCGCCAGGTGGTGGGTTCCGGCCCTGATTCCCGGCATGGCCGGCGCCAGCGGCGACCTGCTCCTGCTCGCCTGCCAGATCCAGGCGCTGTCGGTGGCGCCCACCGGGTTCATCGCGGTCGGCACGGCAGCGCTCCAGGGGCGCGGCCGCTTCGCAGCGGCCGACGGCGCCGCTGCCGTGGCTGGCCTTGGCTTCATGCTCGCCGTCGGACCGGCACTCGCCGCGGGAGGGGTAGTCGGGCTGATGTTGCTGTGGCCATCCCGCGCCGTCGTCCACGCGATCGCCATAGGCGCCCTGCAGGGCCCGCCGGTACGCCCCGCCATCGCCAAGCGCCGCCTTCGCCTGGTTGCCGCACGGATTCGTGCCCTCGCTCGCGCCAGGTTCATTGTGAAGGTCGATCCGATGGTCGACGCGTGGTTGGTGTCATGGGCGCCAGCGGGTAGCCTCACGCTGCTCAGCATCGGCCACCGCGGGGTCAACCTGGTCGTTCTCCTCGTCAACCGGATGATCAGCCGGCCGGCGCTGCGCGAAGCGGTGGTGAGCAGGCGGCCCCACGGACCGGCACGTGCACTTCGTAGGGCACTCGGCCTGGCAATGCCCGTGGTCTTGGCCGGATACGGCGTACACCTGGTGCTCGGGCGCCAAATCCTCGCCTTGCTAGCCTTCGGCAACCTGAGCCCGGAGAGCGTTTTGTCTTTGTGGCGCCTCCTGTCGATTCTGGGGCTCGCCCTGATCGCTGGCACGGCGGCCGAGATGTACCAGATGATGCTCATCGGACAAGGTGACGCCCACCCAGCAGCCCGTATCGCCCGACGCGGTTTCTTGCTCGCAATCCTGGCGAAAGCCGCCCTGCTTCCCCTGCTGGGCGTTTACGGCCTCGCCTGGGGTGCCGTCCTGTACAAGGCTCACAACCTGTTGTTCTATGCCCGGCTATTGAACCAACGCAGCCGGCCGAACGGTCTGATGGCCCCGTCCCCATCGTGAGACACGAAGACGTCTCGATCATCATCGTCGCCTACAAGGCCCGCCAGGCGCTCACGCAATGCCTGAGGTCACTTCGTCTCCACGCGATCGGGAGCGACGTCATCGTCGCTGACAATGGTCGCGAGGTCGATCTTGCGAAAGCGGTGCACGCCGAGTTGCCGAACGCCCGGTATCTGCCGATGCCGGAGAACGTCGGCTTCGCGGCAGCCTGCAACGCCGGTGTGCGGGCGTCCGACCGCGAGCTTCTCCTGCTGCTCAACCCCGATACGGAACTCGAGCCGGGTGCGCTCGACACGCTGTGCGGGTTCATGGCCGCGCACCCCGAGGTGGCCTGCGTAGGGCCGCGCCTGCTCAACACGGACGGGAGCCTGCAGCCGTCTGCGCATCGCTTCCCCGGCCTGGTGTCGGAGCTCACGCGCTTGTCGGGCGCAGCAGATGCGCTGCCCCGCCAGTGGATGCGCAACTCGCCTCGCTTGGTCGCCGTGCTCCCCTCCACGGGACACTTCGACTCGCACGACACGAGCCGGAAGGTCGACCAGGTCACGGGCGCGTGCATGCTCCTGCGGCGCGACTGCTACGAGCAGGTCGGCGGCATGGACGAGTCCTTCTTCCTGTACTACGA
>JAJCXS010000283.1 GCA_029263335.1 Acidobacteriota bacterium
AGGCGCGACGATTTCGAAGGAACTGATGCGCCCCTTGAGAAAGCGCATCTGCTCCTCGATCTGGTACAGGCGGGCGCGCAGCATCCCGTGCTCCTTCTCCTCCTGCAGACCGGCTTCAGTACGCCGCGTCAACTCGGCAACAATCGTCGGCCGCCGCTCGCGTTCGAGTTCCTGCAGCTCCCCGGTCATGGCCGCAGCCCCGGCAGGGGTGATGTAGTTCTTCACCCCCGGCGGCAGAACCGGCAAAGGACGGATGACCAGCTCCGCCATCGGATCGAAGTCCGATTCCTTCGTAAACGCCTTGTTCATTAATGGAACTCTACAGGGTCAATGGCACCGGGCTCATCTGTGCGTGGTGCAACCGCAGGGTGCCCAGGACGAGCACCACGAAGCGCATTAGGTGCCCCCCCCCTTGCCGGGCGCTGGGCAACCCGCAGGCACCCGTATCGTGACACGCGGGGCACGACGGCGCGCCCATGCGCCTGGTGGGCCTGGTGGGCCTGGCAGCGGGCAGAACCTGCCTAGGCCACTAGGAACCCCGCGCCGTTCGCGATTGCTACTCGGGGGCTCTCTCGTGCCGAAGCGAACTCAACAATCGCTTCACTTCTTCGCGGACAACCCTACCTTCGCGGGACGCCCGTAGCTCGGAGACAACCGCCGGACTGCTAGCGAAATAGCTCTTGGCGAGCTTCGCGCGCCGTTTGAACTGAGCATCTGACAGAGCAGTCACGCGCCGCTCGGGCTTGACGTTTGCGCAGGTCATGGTTCTTGTCCTCCCCCCGTTCTCGCTAGCATCCATCTAAGTGTATCTCTGACTGGGCCGTCTATTCCAGCCCCGAAACGGCCGCACATCAATGTAGAGCGTCCAAAGCGATCCCTAAACCACGGGAGAAGTGCTGCATGATCGTAAAATCCAGTGGATCAAATGGATCTCTAGAGTTGGAGTCGCAGTTGATCACTCCGTAGGGAGCCCTGTCGGCAGGTGAGAGCACCGGCACGGACACCGCAGACTCAAAAACCGCGAACTCCCGCTTACGAATGGGGGCGAAGATGTTGGGCGCGACTTTGAACTTGGGCATCGCAACGCCTTCCCGCGTGTTGAGAATGAGCCCGTGCAGCCGACCTATGTGCGGAACGTAGACGGTCATCCCCCGCTCGAGTGCGAGCCCGGCACACCCCTCACCCGCTTTGACGCTGAAGTCGATGTCTATTTCTGGTCCCTTTCCGCGTCTATGCGCCTCGATCGTCATCTGGTCAGCCTGCGGATCGTAGAACATGAAGTTGGCCCCATGTCCCCGCTTCTGGTTAAGGGCTTCCACGAGCAAACCGAGCAGCGTCTTGGCGAAGCTGTCGAACTCGGACTTTGTCTGGGTTCCTCGCAGGAAATCCTGCAGCTCGCGCTGCAGCTTGGATGCGCTAACGACGAAGCGAGCTTCGCGGTCCTTGCGGGCCTGGCCCGCTCTTGCCTCAAGGCTCGTCAATGCCCAGTAGACAACGCCAGCGACAACGACCGCCAACACCTTCGTATCGGCGGCTAGCCAAGATTGGAGCGGCAGTTGGTAACCGGCGTCGATCAGCTCGGCGGCGACAGCCTTCCCCGCGACGTACACGGTAAGCAAACGCCCAACCCAATCTCCGAGTGAGGTGACGATGAAGGCCGTCAGGGTCTTCTTCCATTCCCAGAGATACTCGTAGTAGGAAGCCCAGAGAGACGATCGCAGACTGCCGATCCCAATCTTGATGATTGGCGTTGGGGGAGCACCACCCCCAACTGGCAGCGGTCTTGAGAATCGAAAACCTAGTATCGGACTAGCCCCTTTGGGTTACTCGAACAGAAGTACACAGTCGATCGCCAGCTCCATTAGCTAAACCAGCGACAGCGCCTCTTTCCGATTCCTTTTGGAACCTCGTCGGGTCAATTTGGGCTCTTTGTTACTCGGCCCGGCCGATCTGCAGCGCTACTCAGCTGCGAGTTTGCCAGAAATGGCGGGCGTTACTCGGTCACTCGGACTGGCGCGGCGCAACCAACAGCTAAGGAGTCTGGGCGAACGCGTCGAATCCGAGCGCGGCGACCAGGTGCCTGAAGCCGAAGGCGCTCTGCGGAGATTGCCTGGCGTCGGGAGCTATGTGGCCACAGCAGTGCGCTGTTTTGCGTTCGGCCCGGCGGCTCTCTCGTGAACCCGAATGTCGTTCGTGTGCTCACTAAGGTTGTCGGGCGCGACCTCGACTGGAGATGGGCTCGCGCGAAAACGAGCGCAAGGCATTCGAGCGTCTAGCCTCACGGTTCCTCCCGCGCTCGAATGTTGCTGACTACAACCGCGCGATTATCGATTTGGGCTCACTCGCGTGTGCACCTCGAGCCCCAAGATGCGCCGGTGTCCGCCACGGCAAGAAAGCATCTGTCGGTACGGTTCCGCCCATACCGACTGACATGGATCGCCGGGACGGCCGTGCATGTGACGCCTCCCCTGATCAAGGAACCGGGCCCGGAAGACGTGCGAAGTTGATAGCGACTCGGATGGAGATCGGAGTTCGCTCTGTAGGCTGCGACACAAGCCTCTCCCGGCCGAAGCTCGTATGCCTCTATCTGGTCAGGACGTGGCCATACGGGCACACTTTGAGGACGCATGTTCCGGCAATGTCGTTATTCTGTTGACTGGACATTACAGCCAGGCCCAACAACGCGGACAACAGGCGCTTGATGGTGTGGAGACCTTGCGCTCGACGGGCATCGTTGACTCGCTCCGGGTGGTGGTGCCTCTCGGCTCAGGCTCCCTCTCTCAGCGCTTCTGTCGGCGCGATTCGGAGGGCTCGCATCGTGGGAGCTATGCAGGCGAGGGCGCCGATGAGCACGGCCACCGCCACGGTCACCAGCGAAGCGACCAGCACCGGGGAGCCCGTGGGGATCTGGCCGGCCACGTTCTCGAGCAGCGCCAACAGCAACGCTGCCACCACGGTGCCGACGAGCGCGCCTATTCCGAGCTGCACCATCGCGCGTTTGGCGATGGTGGCCGCGACGCTACGCCACTGCGCTCCGAGCGCAACTCGAATGCCGATTTCCCGGGTTCGCTTGGCGACCGTGAACGACATGAGCGCGTAGATCGCCATTGTCGAGATGGTAAGCAGAATGCCGATGACCACCAGGAAGTAGGTCCGTAGCCAACCGAGAAGAAGCACCTGCATGCTCAGCACCTCGCTGAGCACCACCGGCGCGGCAATGACCGCAGTCGGATCGGCTTCGCCGGCGAGCTCCCGCAGCCGAGGCGTAAAGGCGGCGGGGTCGTCACCGACGCGAATCGCGAAGGGTACCGGATGGATTTCTCCCGCGGCCAGCGGGTAGTAGATGCCCGCGTCCTCCTCGGTCGCCGTCGCCAACATGCCCAGATGGCCCACGACTCCGACGATCTCGTACCACGGACCTTCTTGAGTGCGATTCCAGGGCCGCACGCGTTTGCCGAGCGGGTACGCGCCGCCCAGTACGCGTTCGACGAAGTTGGTGTTGACGATGACCGCGGAGCGGACCTCGCCAAGGTCCGCCTCGTCGAAGCCGCGCCCCGACAGGATCGGCTGTTCCAGAGCAGCGAAGAAGTTCACATCGACACTGGCGTTGCGGACCAGACGCCGCTCGGCCTCACCCTCTACTTCGATACGCTGCACCGGGTGGTCCATGCCGGGCAGAACGCTGGCGACGGCCACACCGCCGACCCCCGGTTCCGCCGCTAGACGGCTCACCAAAGCCTCCTGGGCTGCGGCCAAGCGCGTCGCCTCTGTACCGCTGATCGCACCTTCGTCGGTCTCGATATCGATGCGCGGAATCCTGAGTTCGGCGGAGAGGAACTGCTGAGTCTGAATGCCCATGCCACCGCTACGATCCACACCCCAGACGCCCACACTGGCGCCAATGATCGCCACTGCCAGCGCGACATCAGCGACAATCAGCGCGCTCGACATACCACCGAAGCGGATTCCGGAGCGGCCCGCGGCCACATGTTGAAGGTCTTGATGGACATGCCGACCGGTGACCTTCAGGGCCGGCACGACCCCTGCGACCGCGGCACTGAAGACCGCCAGCGCGAGCGCCAAGGAGACCGTGTGCGGAGTAACGCCGAGATGAACCCAGCCGACAGTGCCGACACGACTGACGATGCGGTCGGCGATGAGAAGGCCGAGTCCGGCTGCGAGAACCGCCAGCACCAACGCTTCCGTGAACAGCTGCAGGACGAGGCGCGAGCGGCTGGCGCCCAGAGCCGTACGCACCGCCAGCTCGCCCGATCGCGTCGCGGTTCGGGCCAGGACCAGCATGCCGATATTGGCGCACGGGAAAACGAGCATCAGGATCGTCAGGATCTGTACCAAGTAGAACGGTGGCAGCGCGCGCAAGCCACCCCTGGGGAGGAGGTTTACCCCGATGGCGAAGGGCACCACCTGAAGTCGAAGGCGCTCGTGAGTCTCCGGTAGATCGACGACCATTCGTCGGCCCAGGGTCGTCAACTCGACCTCGGCTTCTTCGGGCGAGACGCCATCGGACAGGCGCCCGAAGACTCTGAGACGCCGCTTGTGACCGTGGTCGTCGGTCAGTGCATGCGCGCGCAGCGGCACCCAAACCTGGTCGAGCCAGGGGTAGGAAAACTCCGGCGGCATGACCCCCACCACGGTGCGCTCGACGCCCGCGATCTTGATGGTCTGTCCCACCACATCTACGTCGCTGCCGAAACGGGCGCGCCAGGTGTCATGGCCAATGACCACCACCGCCGGCGCGCCGATGGCTTCGTCCGCGGCAATCAGCGTGCGCCCATGCAAAGGTGCTACGCGCAGGATGTCGAACATCGAGGCAGTGACCTCGACCCCTTCCACCGGGGCCGCGCGGCCATCCTCGGAGATGAGGTTGTAGACGGCGTCTATGGATGCGCCGAGAACATCAAACGAGGTGAGCTCTTCTCGCCACAGCATGAAGTCGTACAACGACCCCGGCCGGACGACGGAGTTGACCAGATCGATGTTCCTCAACACCTGCACCCGATCGCTCTCGTCGATGGGGGGCGGGGCTTCGATCGCGTTGACCAGGTGTGTCGGAGCCAGCCCCACGGGAATCCCGACCGCGAGCGCGAAGACGGCCACGACGGATAGTCCCGGGTGCTTTACGAGCATGCGCAGGCCGATCTTGACGTCCAGCCAGGAGAACCCGAGCTTGGCCATGTTCACTCTTCCTCTGAATCGTTCCGTGATGTCTCGTTGCCAACGACGCCTGATGGCGGGGCCGAGGGCGCGAACGAACTCACGCCGGTACCAGCCTCGAGCGACCTTCGTGCCATCGACCTCGACGCGACGCGCGAACTCTTCAGCCAGGTCGCCGAGGATTGGTGTCCGATCGCGTTTCGGAAGAAGCGCGAGCAACGTGCCTTCCGCCATTCTCGGCGGCCGAACCGTCAGCTGTGGCGCGCGACTACCGGTCACTGGATTCGCCCGCCAATCCACCCACCTGCCACATGTTCTCGAGCGTTTGCCGGACTTCGCGGAGAGCCTGCACGCCTGCCGCCTCGACACGAAACAGCTTCTTGGCACGCCCGCCGCGCTCTGGCGTGGCCTGTCCGAGACGTGAGTTCACGAGGCCCTTGGACTCCAAACGGTCCAAGGCCGAATACACCGTGGGCACCGATACGTCCCGGCCCGCTTGGTCACGAAGAACGTGGCGAATGTTCATTCCGTATGCCTCGTTCTCCTCGAGGGAGAGCAGCGCCAGGAGTACGAGTTGCTCGAACGCCGCCAGGTGCTCACTGCGGCCCATAGATCCTCCAAGTCGTTTTATCGCGTAAAGCGATGATACTGCCCGAGGCTGGGAGCAGCAAGCACAAAGCTCATCTTGCGGGACTCTGGGTGGGCAAGGAGTTCGATCCCCGCGGACCGCTAGTACCAGAGCTTGAGCTGAGCGCTCTGGCGCCAGGATGGAACGGTGCCCTGCGGCGCGAAGTGCACGCGCCGCGGGCGCTGGTGGGCTCCGCGCCAACGAGCGACGTCGGCATCGACGTCCGCGTAGCGCTCGAGCATGTCGAGGTACAGGCGGGCGTATTCCGGGCCGTGACCCGCGGTGCCCGGCAACACGGCCCACAGGATCGCGTGCGCCGCCTCGTGCAGCACCACCATGACGGTCCGGCTCCAGCGTGGCAGGCGGATCTCATGATCTTCGTACACGTAACAGGCCGTGCGCCGGGACCGTCCGTCGGTGACACGCGGCGGCGGCGCCTCGAGGTGGTCGTGCCAGACTCGGCCGACAAGCTCCTGGCACTGCGCCAGCGACAGCGTCGCTCCTGGCCACGCCGGCAAAGCACGCTCCCACGCATAGACGGCGGAGCGCTGGCTGTCCCGCTGTAAACCCACGCCTGAGTTCCCCATGCGGCGGATTGTATCGGGCCCCCACTGTGGCCCGCACTCGACCACGAA
>JAJCXS010000284.1 GCA_029263335.1 Acidobacteriota bacterium
ACGCCTTCTGAGGCCGGACGTTCGGGCAGCGGTGCCGTCTCGACAGCCCGCGGTGAGGTCGCTTCCATTGCCAGCGACGGCATGGGTGGACGCACGTCGAACGACCAGCTGCCGTCGCGCCCCAGGTAAACCGGAACGCCCTGGTAGTGATCCCCGTCGAGCGCATCGAGCACATTCAGCCCGGTGCAGATCGATACGTCATGCTCGCTGCTGACACCGCCCATCAGGACGGCGACGCGCGTTCGTTCCCCCACGCCCATGATCGCCGAAGGTTACCATGGTCCCGCGCAGCCCTAACTCGCCAGCCACACCCCTGGAGCGATGATGCAGCCAACCGAGATCTTCGCGCGCATGACCCAGCGCGTCGCCGACAATCCCGGCCTCGTTGACGAGGTCGGCGCGGTGTTTCAGTTCGACATCACCGGTGACGACGGGGGCTCCTGGGTCGTAGACCTGAAGAGCGCACCGGGTTCAGTACAGAGCGGCACCAACGATGAAGCCGACTGTGTCATCACGGTTAGCCAGCAGGACTTCGCCGGCGTCATGTCGGGCGACGTCGACCCGCAGATGGCGTTCATGATGGGGCGCATCAAGGTCGCCGGCAATTTCATGCTGGCCACCAAGCTACGTTCACTGATGTAGCCGCACTCGGTCGCTAGACAGCGGCAGCCTCGTCGTCGGCCTCGTCGTCATCCACGAGCGACGCGATGGCACGCGCCTGGAAGACGTTGGGAAACTCGGTCGGCGCATCGCTGCCGGCCGTATCGTCATCGGCCTCATCAATCACAGCCTCGAAATCCCCATCGAAGGCCGACGGCGCGGTGTGCTGTGGCGGTGCCGTCTCCGTGACGATTGGCGCTGCGGCGACCGGTGCGTCAACCGCAGGGTTACCGGCGTGGAAACTGTCGAGTTCTTCGACGGCAGCACGTAGGAAGGGCATGACGACTTCCGCCTCGCGCTTCGCTTGAACGGCCGCGGCATGGCGCCGTTCCCACACTTCGATCGCCTTTTCGAGTTCGCTTCGGCCTTCGCTCATCGAGTGGTCTCCGTTATGGCGAGCACAACAGTACGGCGCTCGGCTCCAGGTAAGGACTGCGTTCACTCCAATAGAATCGACGTGAGAGCACAGTTTCAACCCTTAAAGCACATCGTTGCACATTAAACGCGCTTGTTAGCCCTAGAGGACCAACAGGACATCGTTCAGGACAATGATGCCGTTAGAACCACCAGACCTGGAGCTTGAGGTGGGCTTCTGCGCCGATATGATCAGCTAGCAATGACGTGTGAGTTGGCAGTCGACAGCCATCGGGCCGGCGGTCCACCAGGGCGCGCTGGAGGGCTACCCGAGCGATGAAAGGCCTCTGGGTAGCGGATGGATGCGTGCGCCTGCGTGATGACCTCGCCCGCCCGGAGCCACCTCCTGGCTGGGCCTTGGTCGCGGTCGCCACAGCCGGGGTTTGTGGAACCGACCTGCAGATCACGCGAGGATACGCCGGCTTCGCCGGTGTGTTGGGCCACGAGTTCGTCGGCCGCGTCGCCCAAGGATCGCCCCAATGGCTAGGGCGACGAGTCGTAGGCGAGATCAATGTCGGCTGTAACCGCTGCCGGCGATGCGCCGCCTCAGGCGCCAACCATTGCGAGCGTCGGCGTGTGCTAGGTATCCGCGACCTGGACGGCGCGTTCGCCGAGTTTCTTGTACTCCCCGAGCAAAACCTCCATCCGGTACCGGACTCGGTAACCGATACGCAGGCCGCATTTGTGGAACCGCTGGCGGCAGCTCTGCGCGTAACGGAGCAGATGGAAATTGCCGACGATGCTCGCGTGTTGGTCGTAGGCGACGGCCGACTCGGCCAACTGGCAGCTCGAGCCCTCCACGCGAACGGGTATCACGTGGACGTCGTTGGCCGCCATGCTGCCAAACTGGAACGGCTCCGGCGTCTCGGAATCAGCATCGAGAAGCAGGATGGAGGCGGGTATGACGTGGCCATCGAATGCACTGGCAACCCGGCCGGGTTCGCCACCGCCCTCGCCGGCCTTCGTCCGCAAGGCACCCTCGTGCTGAAGAGCACGTACGACGCTCCGGTCAGGATGCACCCAGCGGACATCGTGGTGAACGAGATTCAGGTGGTGGGGTCGCGGTGTGGCCCTTTTGCACCGGCGCTGCAGGCGCTCGCGAACGGATCCGTTGTCGTTGATGATCTCGTCGACGACACGTACCCTTTGGATGAGTCCGAGCGTGCTATCCAGAGGGCATCGGAGCCCGATGTGATCAAGGTGCAGATCGAGCGCGCATAGGCACCCAGCCGCTGGCGGCGATGGACACGCGGGAGACGCCCTGGTGCGGTATTCTCCGGTGGCTGTGAGTCCTGCCTCCCGCTAAGAACCACCTGGGCCTCGATGAGCGAACGGTTCGAGTCTTTTCGCCGAGCGCTGATCCTCGTTGCCTTGCTGTACGGGTTCTTCGTCGGCCTCGACTTGATGGGGCTCTCGTTCAAGTTGATGGGCTCTGACCTCGCTCAGACCCTCCTGACGACGACAACGAACCCCTTCGTCGGGCTATTCATCGGGCTGTTGGCCACGAGCCTGGTCCAAAGTTCCTCCACGACCACCTCGATCACCGTCGGGCTCGTGGCCGCAGGCGCGCTCACCGTGGAAGGAGCGGTGCCGATCATCATGGGTGCCAATATCGGCACCACGGTGACCAACACAATCGTTTCGCTCGGGCATGTAGGTCGTCGCGGCGAATTCGAGCGCGCGTTCGCCGGCGCCACCGTGCATGATTTCTTCAACTGGATGGCCGTGTTGATCATGTTCCCGCTGCAGGTCACCACCGGTTTCCTCAGCCGGGCAGCTCTGGGTCTGGAGTCGGTGCTCGAGGGCGTCGGCGGCGTCCAGCTATTCAATCCACTCAAGGCGGTCGTCCGCCCGGCGGCCGAGGCCCTCTCCGATCTGACCGGAGCGTCGGGCACGCTGACGCTGGCACTCGGCATCACGCTGATCGTTGTGGCGCTGAAGCTCTTGGTCGATGTGCTGCGTTCCGGCATGGGAGCCCGCACCGACCTGCTCATCCAGAAGACCTTGTTTCGAAACGGAATCACCGCGATTGCCGTCGGCGCCATGGTCACTGCGGCGGTTCAGAGCAGCTCGATCACGACCTCCATTCTGGTGCCGCTCGTCGGAGCGGGGGCAATCACTCTCGAGCAGATGTTCCCATTCACGTTGGGCGCCAACATCGGCACGACCATCACCGCCATCCTGGCGGCGTTGGCGACCGGCGAGCCCGCGGCGATCGCCGTAGCAATGGCGCACCTGTTGTTCAACCTCATCGCCACTGTGGTGATCTACGGCATCCCGCGTCTGCGCGCTCTGCCGCTCTACTTCGCGCGGAGCCTCGGCCGCATCGCCGCCGAACGCAGGACCCTGGCGATCGCCTATGTCGCTATGCTCTTCTTCGGGCTGCCACTCCTGTTACTGGCAGCGAGCGGCGGACTGCCATCGAACGACGCTGGTGATCAGGCCCGGAGCGAAGCCGCGGCCGAATCGCCATCCGACTCGCAGGCCGGAATAGAAGACACCGAGGCTGACCCGCCGCCTCTGGACACCAGCCGCTAGTCGAAGCCTCTGCCCCGGCGCACCGCGATGATCCGGTGGACCCGATACCCGTCGGAAGCCGCCACGAAGGCCCGATCGCGGACTTTTCAACGGAACTGACCGATCGCGGGCCAGGTCCGTCCGGCTCCGTCCGCATCGTCGATCGGAAGAACAAAACCCGCAGTTGGTGTGCACGCGAGCCCTCATGTCACGGCGAGATGAGCAATTTTGCGTTTTGTTAGCCCTTTGTAAGCTGTTATAAGTCAGAAGATCCTTTAAATGACTTCTCGTGACTTTTCCACCTCCCGCGTGCCTGCAGAGGTTCCTTGATGAGTAACTCGGTCCAAAATCTCCGCTCGGAGCACGGCTTCGGCCTGCTGTTCGCGATCTTCGCGCTTGGCATCGTGGGTGTTCTCGGCTTCACCATGATGACGAACGGCATGATCGACATGACCGTCTCGGACAACTTCCGCAGCAAGTCCACCGCGTTCTACGCGGCCGACGCGGGCATCGAGCAGACACTGATCGATCTCAAGGTCGACAACGCCTGGGTGGGCGAACTCGTCGATACGGCGACGTGGACCGCTACCACGCCCGCCTCATCCACCCTGCTTATCAACGGGCACACGGTCACGCTGCAGCTCGATCAGACCGGGGCAATCGTCCCGGGCTTTTACGCCTTGGGCAGCGCCACCACCCTGGGCAAGGGCAGCTACACACGCGAGATCTACCTTCCTCCGTCGTTCGCCGCCTTCGATGACAGCGATTGCAGCCCAGGTGCAACCTCATCGAGTGGCAAGTCCGGCAGCAGCAAGGACAGCACGTCAAAGAGCGGCAAGTCGGGCGGTAGCAAGTCCGACAGCGGCAAGTCTGACAGCGGCAAGTCCGGCGGCAGCAAGTCGGGCGGCAGCAAGTCTGGCAAGTCCGGTGGCAGCAAGTCGGGCGGCTCGGGCTCGTTTGCCGATTCCATCGGCGGCACCCTGGCCTGGGCGCGCTACGGGCTGGCCTCAGTCGGTCTGGCCGAGTTCTCTGGCAGCAGCAGCAAGTCTGGCAAGTCCAAGTCCGGCAAGTCGGGTAAGTCCGGCGGCAGCGGCGGCTCCAATGATCCCTGTGACCTGCTCAACCCCTCTTCGGGCAGCACCTCCAGCGGCAGCGGCAAGTCTGGCGGCTCCGGTTCTGATTCTGATTCTGGAGCAGGGTCCAAGGTGACCATCTGCCACGTCCCACCCGGTAACCCGAGCGCAGCTCACACTCTCACCATCGCCGCGGCGGCGGTCGGTGCGCACTTGGGCAATCACTCGGGCGACGCGCTCGGCGCCTGCGGATCGACCGGCACTTCTTCCGGTAGTTCGTCCGGCTGCACGTCGTCGGCCCTTCTGCTCCCCGCTCCGTCCGACGCCCCCCCGAGTCTGTTGGCGTCGATGCTCGGCAGTTTGGCCCGCATGAACCTCTCCTTGGTTCCCGCCGGCTTACCCACAGCATCCGTACGCCCGATGGGCCCGGCGCCGGAGAGCATCGGCAGCAAGTCCGGCAAGTCGAAGTCCGGCAAGTCCGGCGACAGCAAGTCCGGTGACAGCAAGTCCGGTGGCAGCAAGTCCGGGGAATCCGGCGACAGCAAGTCCGGTGGCAGCAAGTCCGGTAAGTCCGGCGGCAGTGCTTCCGGGAAGTCCGGCGGCAGCAGCTCTGGAAGCTCCAGCGCAGATTGCCCCGAGCCCGAGGACCTGCCGGCAGTAATCGATGTCGAGGTCAGCATTCGCTCGACCGGCACCGGCAATCAGGTAGAGCAGGGCAATCAGGTTCTGCTGGCGGATCTGGTATTCACGCTCGACGACACGGGCACCGTGATCGAGATCAAGGTACGCAACTGGCGCGAAGACAGGTAGCGGAGGCAAAGCGTGAGTGCGGAGGGCGGATTTACATTAGTCGAGGCGCTGGTGGCCTTGTTCATCTTGACCATCGTTTCTCTATCGATGGCCCAGATGATCGGCATGGGGCTGCTGGTCGACGCCAACTCCGAAGATCTCACCTCCGCAACGACACTCTCCGCTAATAAGCTCGAGGAACTTCGCAATGGCGACTACGCCAGCCTCACCGCGGGTGGCGACCTCGCCGGCAATGCCACCGGATACTTCGACACCCCCGACCTTGACGGCAATGGTATCGCCGACTTCACACGACGTTGGATGGTCACGGACCAGCCGGGCGGCAAATCTATCCAGGTGCGCGTTATCGCCAATCAGGACAAACTCGGCCCCGAGCGAGACGCCACAATGGCAACCGTGGTGGCAGAACGATGAACAACCGTGAACTCTCGCAGGAAGGGGGGTTTTCGCTCGTCGAGCTGCTGGTGGCGACGCTCGTGCTCGGCCTCGCCATGGCGGGTCTCTACTCAGCCTTCGACTCCACCGAGACGTTCTACGAGAACTACTCGGCCAGTTCGGACATGCGTCAACAGGCCCGCGTCGGCCTCGATCTCGTATCTACCGAGCTGCGCTCCGCGGGGTACGACATTGGCGATCTGACCGAACCGATTGCGATCGCCACCGACACCAGCGTGCAATTCGTAGCCGACATCGACGACGGTGCCAGCAGCGGCCCCTGCGATGCAACCTACGAAAGCGCCACCAACGGCGGCGCCGAACGGATCACCTACGCGCTGGACACTACGACCGGCGATCTGCTCCGCACGATCGACTGCTACAACGGATCGGCATGGACCACCGGCGTCGAGTCATCCACGGTTGTCGAGTCGCTCGCTGTCGGCGACGCCGTCTTCCGTTTCTACGACGACAACGGTGCGCAGTTACCCAGCAGCAGCGGCGGCACGCTCTCGGCCAGCGATCGAGACAACGTTGTTTCGGTGGAGATCATCTTCAGCTTGATCGACACCGATCAGAAACAACTCGTGGGCGAGAGCAACACCAACCTCTTCGTCAGCACTCGGGTCAGACTGCACAACGTTACCGAGTAAGAGCGGCAAGCGAGGAATCGTGGACCGGAACAAGACCTTGAGCATCGACACCGGCGCGCTACTGCGTGGTGTGCTGACACTATGCGTGAGCATCGAGTTGCTGTTCTTCACGCTCGATTACCATGTGAACATGGCCAGTGGCGCCTCCGGTGCCATCAAGCGCCTGTTCAGCACGGCGCGCGAGGACAGCCTGCCCGGTTGGTTCGCCATCATGCAGACTGCCATGGTCGCCGTGACGATCTGGCTCATTTGGGCAATCGTCCGACATCGCGGCGCCACCTGGCGCAGTCGCGGATGGGCCGTCATCGCTCTCTTCTTCACCTATCTGGCGTTCGATGATGGCGCCCACATTCACGAGCGCGTCGGTACCTGGTTCGATGGTGCCGGCGAGTCGTCGCGACTCGGCGCCTGGATGCTCGATATGTTCCCGAGCTATCGCTGGCAGATCGTCTTCATGCCCGTGTTCGCACTGATGGGCCTTTTCGTGTTCGGCTTCCTGCTACGCGAGCTGCGCGGTTGGCGCCCCAAGAGCGTCGTCTTTATTGCCTTTGGCTGTCTCGCCCTGGCGGTCCTGATCGACTTCTTTGAAGGTCTCGCCGTGAACCATCCGCTGAACCCCTACACGGCAATCGCCGACGCATGGCAACTCGACTATTGGACTGCACGTACCTTCGGCGATAGCCCCTACGACACCCTGGTGCACTTCTCGAAATCGTTCGAGGAGTGTCTCGAGATGTTCGCCATGACGCTGCTGTGGGTCGTCTTCCTGCAACACTTCACGCGCGTCGCCAACGGCTTCCAGCTGCGCTTTGACCAAACGCCGTTGGTTGCGATCGCCGAGTCCACCGACCAACGCCGTATGGCCGACACCAGGCCGGCGGTGAGCACCGCCTGAGCACCTGATCAACCTGGGATCAGGAGGCCTTGGCGAACTCCTGCGGGGCAGCCTCGGGCTGGTGGATCTGCCACCATTCCTCGGCGCGCTCGGAATCCCACTCGTCATCCAGCTCCACCGCGGCAAGAGCCGCCGATAGGTCGCGCATGCTCGCGTACCGATCGGCCGGGTCCTTCTCCAGGCAGCGTAGAACAACCTCGTCCAGTGCCGCTGGGATCGACAGCTCCGTTCGCGTCGAAGGCGCCTCGGGAGCCGTCTTTACGTGGTTCACGATCATCGCGACCGGGGTGGGTTCGTCGAAGACCAGCTTCCCCGTGAGCAACCAGTACGCCACGCAGCCGAGCGCATAGATATCCGTGGCCGGGCCGACACGGCCGTCCTGCAACGCCATCTCGGGAGACATATACGCGGGAGTGCCCGTGGTGAGCCCATCCACCGTCAACTGTGTGTTCTCGGTCGGCCGCTGGTCTTTCACCAGGCCGAAGTCGAGCACCTTGGTGAAGTCGTATTCGGTGCCCAGGCGGCAGGCAAATATGTTGGCCGGCTTGACATCTCGGTGGACCAGAGAGTGGTTATGCGCATCCTCGAGCGAGGCACACGCCTGACGCAACAGATGGATCGCGCGAGACGCCGGTAGTGGCCCGTGTCGTTTGACCAACGTGCCCAAGTCGAGCCCGTCCAGATGTTCCATGACGTAGTAGAAGGTACCTTCTTCCGTCACGCCGAAGTCGTAGATCTCGACCGTGTGCGGGGAGCGTAGAGCTGCGGTTGCCTGCGCTTCACGCGCGAAGCGCTTGACGGCGTTTGTGCCCGCCGACCGATCGTCGGCGAGGAGATCAGGACGGACGATCTTGATCGCCGCCGGTCGCGCGAGGGTCCGATGCTCGGCCAGCCAAACCTCTCCCATGCCGCCTTCGCCAATCTGATGTCGCAGGTTGTACAGGGAGGCCGAACGCGCTTCGAATGCCATCGAGCGATAACGGGTAATCAACATCGTTCCCATTACGCACACGACGGTTGCCATGGCACCGCGCATCACCAGGTCGGAGACCGCCCCAAAGCTCATCACCGGCGCGGTCAGGGCGGCGACTTCCGGATGGCCCGCCGTGACGGCCCACCAAATGAGGGGGGTCACGAGGGACAAGGGCACCAGTACCAGCGTCGCTCGCTGCCAGCCGTTGGGGATGAACAACGCGTAGGCACTCATGATGATCGTGAAACTCAGCAGGGTCACGCTCAGTTGCGACAGCACCAATCCGGGATCGGCTGCGCCAGCAGCCGCGAGGATGCTGCCACGGGTGAGAACAGCAGCATGCACGGCGACTGCCGAGAACAGTCCCAACTCGATCACCCTCAATTTGACCAGCGACAAGCCTCGATCGAGGAACAACCAGGCCGTCAGTCCCGCGACAAGCGCCGTGGCCGGATAGTGAAACCAGCGCAGGCTCGCCGGATCAATCCATAGGTCCCGGAGCAGAAACGCCAGACTGCCGACGAGAAAGATCACGGCCAGCGGTCGCAGCAGCATCTGCAGGACCATGCCGGTCGAGCGAGTCTCGAGTCCGGCGCCGGGCAGCATGCCGTCCTGTGGGCAGAACTTGTGCAGCGGACTGGTGCCCGTCGTCCCCGACACCACACCGCACCCGATCTCATTCATGTCCACCTGCCTGCGCCAGCACCTTGCCGCGTGGAGTCGCGGCGAGTAAGAGTGTCGCACGTCCCGACGCTGTCTAATTTGCCCCGTGGCGAATCGAAGTTTCTCCTATGATCCTGGCATGACCAAGCGAGACGAGGCCGTCGGCGCGCTCATCGACGAGTTGCGCCACCAGGGCATCGACGAAGACACCGTACTGAGCGCTATCCGGAGCGTTCCTCGGGCAGACTTCGTGTCCCTTCTTGACCGTCAGGCAGCCTACGCCAACCGCCCCTTGCCGATCGGCGAGGGCCAGACGATCTCGCAACCCTATATCGTCGCCCTGATGACTCAGGCTGCCGGCGTCGGGCGTGGCGATCGGGTTCTCGAGATCGGCACGGGTTCCGGATACCAGACCGCGGTGCTGGCCGAGATGGGCTGTGTTGTCTACTCGATCGAGATACGGCCGGCACTGGCCCGGAGAGCGGCGAAGCTTCTGGACCGACCGAGCTGGGCCACTCATCTCCGCACCGGCGACGGTAACGTCGGCTGGCCCTCGGCTGCTCCATTTGCCGCCATCCTGATCACGGCAGCAGCCAGGGGGCTGTCGCCAGCGCTGGCGAAGCAGCTCCGTCCCGGGGGCCGCATCGTCGCACCGCTCGGCGATACCGATGGCGTGCAGCGGCTCGTGGTGTACGAGAAGGACGCCGACGGTCGCCTCGAACAGACCGACCTCGGTGGCGTCCGGTTCGTGCCGCTGGTATCCGACTAGAGGCCGGGGCCGGTGGTCCGACAAGCGCCGTCGGCCGCCGCTAGCCGCTCAGTTCGTCGAAAACGATGCCGAGATTCTCCACCGCACGGCGTGGCGGCAGCGGCGCGAAGAAGGGTGGCGTCAAGCCCAGCACATGGTCACGGCTCTGCCCTTCTTCGATGGCCACACGGACGGTTTCGCGCAAGCGCTCGAAGTACTCCCACTGCGCCCGTACGCCGTCGATGCCGGTCACCTCTCCGTGCCCCGGCACGACGATCGTGTCAGCGTCGCAGGCATCCAGGATTTCCGACAACGACCGCTGCCAACCGACGGTCGTGGCTCCCGAATCGACATCGATGAAGGGATGGGAACCGTTGAACACGAGATCGCCGGTATGCACCACGTTCGCTTCGGGGATACGGACCCAGGCATCGTTGTCGGTATGAGCCCGGCCGCTGTAGCGCAGCTGGATCACGTCGCTGCCAGCATCGAGCTCATCCTCGAACTTGAAGGTGACGTTGGCCGCAAAGCTCTGTACATCACGCCGGCTGAGGCCACGGGCGTAGGCCTGTATGTCCGCCCGCAGGGTGGCCGCTACGCGCTGCGGCACCTCCCCGAGAAGCCGCTCCACGGCCTCGGGGATGCCGTCGGCGAAGCTCGCCTTCAGCTCGCGACCCGCCACCACGCGGCGACCGACGCCGCGGCTCTGCGAGTGCACCGGCAGATCGCTGGAAAAGGCCGGTACGCCACCCGCATGATCGGCATGGTGGTGGGTGATGATGACCGCTGCAAGATCCCCGGCGACGGACTCGGCCTCACGCCGAACCGTCCGCCCGAACCCGTCCAGCTTGGTGTCGACAAGCACCGCGCCGAACGGTGTCGGCCACAGCAACACATTGCCGCCGCCTCCCACGCCGACATGACCGGCCCCACAGTTGCGCCAATCGAAGTAGCGCGGCGCCTGGCCGAAGATACGGGTCGGAAAACCGGCCACCATGCCACCTGCCGCCGCCACCAGCAGGCGCGTCGCCGCGCGACGATCGATGCCCCTACTCACCCGCCGCACCCATCAGGTCACGAGCTCGTTGCGGACTCACTCCGGCGTCCTCGTGTTTGAAGAACGCGAATGCCTCGTCCCACGATTCGCCCTGGATCCAGGCCGCCCACTCGGCAATCTCGGAGGGTTCGTACTGCTCGCCGCGCAGGCGCAGGTACCCCCACGATGCCGTCGACACGCGCGGCACATCGAGCTTGCCGCCATCGGCGATCACCAGAGCGGCGTCGAACTCATGCAAAGCCTCATAGGTCGCGTCGGCAAGCCAGCTCTCGTGCCGGAACTCCATCGCAACGCGATGTCCGGCGGGCACGCTGGCAAGAAAGTCGCGCAGAGCGGCCACATCCTGCGGGGCGTACGGCGGCAACTGGAACAGATGCGCGCCGAGCCGCTCTCCCAGGCGCTCCGTCACGTCGAACATGTAGGCGAGCGCGTCCGCCGGCGGCTCGAGCTTCTTGCGATGGGTCAATCGTCGGGATGCCTTGAGCACCAAACGGAAGTCCGGCGGAGTGTTCTCGACCCAGCGATCGACGAGCCCGGCGGTGGGCATGCGATAGAAGGTGCTGTTCACCTCGACGGCCGGCAACTCGCCCGCGTAGAACTCGAGCATACGAGCGTCGGGAAGACCCTCCGGATAGAAAACGCCCTTCCAGGGCTTGTAGGAGTAGCCACTGGTTCCGGCGCGGATGATCGTCATGGCTTCGACTCGCTCAGGTCACGCGCCTGCACTGCGCCACGGTAGAGCATCACTGTCGCCCCCATCTGAATCACGTGGTACAGGTCGTTGTGATTGAACGACGCATGAGGCGCCACACCGCCTGCCTGGACCGCGGCGCCAGCGAGCGTTGTGAGCAGGCCGGCGACCAGCCAGCCGGCCCCGGCGTGGCCACGCAGGCACGATCGTGACTGCGCGGCCAACGCAACCAGTACTGCGGGGAGATAACCGGCAATCACCCAAACAAAGTCGTCGTGCCAGATCATCCAGAGGGCATAGAGAGCCACATGGAGTGCCGCCAGGGCAATGATGACCCGACGCGGGGTCCCTGTGAGCACCGCGGTAGCGGTGGCCGCCAGTACCTGAAACGCGGTCAGCCCAATCGACCAGACCGTGAGCTTCCATAGAACGACGCTCGCGGTGGGGCTGAGCATGGCCGCGAACCCGTGTGCGGTGCCGCCGAAGATCGCCGCCCCGGCGGTCGTCAGAAAACTGCCCGCCCAAAGCTGCGTCGTCCGGTTCCCACCAGCTCGCCCCAGACGCCACAACAGCACACCGAGCACGCCCGCCAGGCTGCCCAGGAGGTAGTCGGTAACCATGGTCATCGGCTCGAGAATCGTCACTCCTGCTCCTGCAGCCGCAGACGCATCCGATCGCCGGGCTGAATCCTCTCGATCACACGCTGGCCTTCCACAACGCGTCCAAAGATCGGGTACTCACCGCGCAAATGAGGCTGCACTGCTTGGGTAACGAAGAAATGTGCTGTCCCGGTGTCGCGGCCCGACAACGCCATTCCGAGAACACCGCGGTCGTACGCTACCGGGGTGTCTTCATTGCGCAGTTTGGGAGCGAGGGCCGTGGATGCCGACCCGCCGCCCTGGGTCACGAAACCAGCAATAACCCGGTAGAAGGAACTCCCGTCGAAGAAACCGTCTTCGACCAGGCCAACGAACTGCACCACGGTCAGCGGGGCCCAGTCGGGTCGCAGCTCGATCACCGCACTTCCCCGCTCGGTTTCGACCACCATTCGCGGGAAGCTCTCTTCCAGTCGGACCACGTCGCGGGCCAGGGAGACATAATCCGCCGAGGTGCGCTCTGTCGCATGGGGGGCCAGAAGCACATCGGGTGCCGGCAGCCTGGCTCTATCGTCGCCCCACTGTCGCGCCGCCCAATCCCGAATCGACCGGTCGCCGTCGGCGAAGACGAGTTCGCGGCGACGTTCGGCCAGTTCTCCGTCGACGACCGTCAGCGCGCGCAGCGCCGCGTGTCGACGCCCGTCGCCGACCGACGTGTCGTAGTACAAACGCCACAGGCGATCCGCCAGATCGGCCGTCACCGCCGGGTCCATCGCTGCGACCGCGGCCAGATGGGCACGGCCGATCAAACCCAGTACCCCCTCACTTTCGAGCGGGAGTTCGAGCAGTCGCCGGTAGACCCGTTCGCCATCCTCCGGCAATAGGGCCGTGAGCATGACCGCGTGACTGCGCCCCTCCGTCCGGGCGAGCCAGCTGTCGATCAACGTATCCTGACCCGCAGCCACGAGGAGCCGGGCAACGGCAGCCTCTTCGAGCGGCCGCTGTGCCCACGACTCCATCTGCGCAGGCAACAGCTCGCGCTCCGCTCCCAGGCGACGGGTGGCCTCGGCGATCAGCTCGGGCTCCTGGTGTGCCAGGCGATCGAGACTCTCGACGCGCACCGATTCCTCGGCTTCGCCAAGAGCTTCCAGCAAGCGGTCCGCGGCCACAGCACGAGTTTGCGTGACAGCACTCAGGGCGCGTAGCGCACAGCGACGCACGTGCAGCGAGCGATCGAAAGACCGCCTCAGGACGGCTTCGAAGGCCTCGTCCCCGGCAACGCCGTCGGCAGACCACGACGACTCCACCCACCCTAGCAAGGCACACACGAGGCGACGATCGCGATCCCCGAGCAGCGGGACCGCTCGCTCTTCGGCTACCAGGCGCGGCGCCTTCGCTAGCCCGCGCGCGGCCATCAACTGCACCTCGCCATCGGCGTCCTCGAGCAGAGACACCAACGTGGGCAGCCCGTTCGGATCGTCGATCCGGCGCAGAGCAAGGGCCGCGGCCAGACGAACCTCCACGGCATCATGAGCTGCGAACCGTGCCGCCGTCGGAGCGTCGGCACCATCGAGCCGCCACCACGAGCGGAGCAGCGCCGCGGTCAGCTCGGCCGGCTGGCCGGCGGCGACCAGGCGCTCCCGAATGACATCGGCCGCGCCACCGTCTACGGCTCCGATCGCCCATGCTGCCTGCTCCGCGACCGCCGGCTCATCGCCAAGCATGGGCGCCAGAATCTCGATCGCGCGGGTTCGCAGCGCCTCTGCCGACACCATCAGATCGTAGTCCAGCCGACCCAGCGCGAACGCTGCCATCGACCTCACACGGGAATCGGCATCGTTGGTCATGGCCGCCAGAGACGACAGGCTCGTCGGGTCGCCGATGCGGGCCAGCGCCAGCGCGGCCCGTGCCCGACGCACTGGGTCCTCGTCGGCGGCGACCTGCTCGAGCTCCGCAGTCACCTGCCGACGATCTTCTGCCTCGAGAATCTGGGCGAGCACCTCGATCTCACCGACACGCGGGAGCTGCGTGTCGGGCGGCGCTCCGAATGTCTGCGCCACCATCGCCACGACAAGCAGACGACTGATCACGACTGCGCCTCTTCCCACAGCGTGCGCAGCTCGCTCGCCAGACTGATGACCTCACATCTCATGTCGTCTATGCGCGCCACCGGGACTACTCCTACGAGACTGTTGGTCAGCGCCACCTCTCCCCCTGTCAGAGTATCGGCAACATCCAGTTCTCCTTGGCGAACGGCGCCGGACTCCACCAACCGATTGCGCACAGTACCCGGCAGGCAGCCCTCGCTCAATGCCGGGGTCACTGCAATTCCGGCCCGTCGCACGACGAGGTTCGTGCGGGCGCCCTCGGCGAGACGTCCTGCATCGTTCAGCAGAAGAACCTCATACGAACCGGGAACCGCGGCCAGAAGAGCTTCGCCGCGGCGACGCCAGGCGAGGGATTTTGTCTGGCGCGATTCATCGGCGCGACGGATGCGCGAGTTTCTGGCCAGCGTCACATGGACCCCGCGCGCGTAGACGGTGGGCAAAGGTGGAACGTACGGGACCGCGCTCACAAGAAGCTCGAGCTCGCCGGCACACGCGAAGGCCGTCACCCGCATGCGTGCCCACGGCGTAGGCGCAACCGAAGCTACCTCGCTGATGGCGTCCAGGAGCTGGGCGTCGCGCCCGCGCAGGGAGCCGCCGAGGCTCTCGACGCCTTCCAGCAACCTGTCGACATGTGCCGCCTGGTCGCGAGCCTTCCGATCGGCTACGAGGAGTGTTTCGAACACCCCCTCCCGGGTCGAGAGCACATCCTCCTCATAGGTCAGCCATGAACGGTCGACCGCATGCAGCGCGCCGCGCGCGTAGATCAGGCGATCAGCCATCGCCGAGCGCAAGCAGGAAGGGTCGCGCTTTGGCCACCGTTTCCTCCATCTCCTCGTCGGGTACAGAGTCCGCCACGATACCGCAGCCGGCGTGGTAGGTAGCTCGCCCGGCACCGACGGTCGCCGTCCGGATGGCGACGGAAAGTTCCATGTCCCCGCTCGCATCCAGCCACCCGATCGACCCCATCGCGGCTCCCCGTCGGCGCGGCTCCTCGGCATAGGCGACAAGCATCGCCTGGATCTTGGGCGCCCCCGTAATCGAACCCGGTGGGAACGCCGCGCGCAACAGCAACGGGATCGAAGCCTGTACCAACTCCCCCTCAACAACGGAGTACGTGTGGTGCACTGTCGGCAAGCTCATGATCTCTCGATGCTGGAGCACCTGCACCGAGCCGGGAACGCAGACACGGCCCAGGTCATTACGGGCCAGATCGACGATCATCGATAACTCGGCGGCGTCCTTGTCACTGTCGCACAACTGCTGCAACAGCCGCGCGTCCTCATCGCCATCGCGACCCCGTGGCCGGGTGCCCTTGATCGGTCGAGTTTGAACTACCCCTCCGCGCACCCGCAGGAACAACTCCGGGCTCACCGACAGTACGGCCCAGTCGTCCGCCGCCAGGTAGGCGCCGTACTCGGCCGGGCTCCGCCCGCGTAGTTGCCGATACAGCGTCCAAGGCGAGGCCGACCATTCAGCCTCGAGTCGGCGACAGATATTGGCTTCGAACAGATCTCCAGCGTGGATCCGCGCCACGGTGCGACTCACCGCCTTCAAATAGCCGTCGCGATCGGGCACGCTCACCGGCGCTACGGACGCGCCGGCCGGCATCACCGACACTTCGTCCGCAGTCGCCTTCCGCTGCTCGCTCCGAACCCGAGTCCGCAGTTCCGCGCGTAGCGCGCGGAGCTCTGCCTCGCCGCACCAGACTGCATCGGTGCACAGGTGCCATTCCGTGAGTCGACCCGGAGCCGCGGGGCTGCCCTCGAGCCAGACATCGCAGAGCGCCAACCACATGTCAGGCAGCGGCATGTCCGGCGCCGGCGGCTCAGGCATCTCCTCGATCAGCGCGCCCAGGTCGTAGCCAAGGAACCCGAACAGACGCGGCACACGCACCGCCCCGGCACGCTGCAGGTTTTGCAGCAGCCCCTCCAGGGCAACGAGCGGGTCCGCGTGCAGCTGGGCCGTCTCGGTGCCTACCCGGAGCGACGCCTGACGATCTATACCGCTGAGCATGGCGCGCACGCGCAGCGGGATCTGATGCCGGCCACCATCGCCACCATCCAGCCATGCCCCCACCAGCGGCGCGGCCGCTGCGGCAATCGTGGTCGGCGGCGCGTCCGCTGCGTCGAAGGCGATTCGCAGTGGACGGCGCGGACCCACGGGCATCGGTAGCAACGCGGCGATGGCCTCACCCACAGCCCTCACTTGCAGGGGGTCCGCGGCCTCATTCCACACCGGATTCCCCCGTTGGTCCCATGAAGTTGGCCAGGAGCCGGTCGCCCTGCTCGGTGAGGAACGACTCGGGGTGAAACAACACGCCTTCTACCGGCTGGCCCACCAGTCGGCAGGCCATGATCGCCCCGTCGTCGGCGCGCGCCGTAACCTCCAGCACCGCCGGCAAATCGTCGGGAACGACAATCAGCGAGTGATACAACCCGACCGTCAGCGGGTCGTCCAATCCTCGCAGCACGCCTTGGCCGCGGTGACGCACCTGACGCCGTTTGCCATGCACGGGTGCGCCCGACTCACGAATCTCAGCGCCGGCGACGGCCGCGATGACCTGCATCCCCAGGCAGACGCCGAGGATGGGGATCTCCCTCCCGAACTCGCGAACTACATCGCCACAGACGCCGGTACGCTGCGGGCCGAACGGCCCGGGCGAAATCACGATCCGGTCGGGACGCAGCGCCTCCACCTCGCCACACGTCAGCCGGTCGCTGCGGTGCACGCGGCATTCGGCGCCGCCGGCCGCCAGCGGCTGCACCAGGTTCCAGGTGAAGGAGTCGTAGTTATCGAGCACGAGCACGCGCACGGAGTCGTCCTATCCGAACCAGCCGGACAGCAGCGCGACAATCACCGCGACAGGCACGACGTAGCGGATCGCGAAGATCCAGTAGCCGACCCAGCGCGGGACTATCCCTTCGTGCTCCAGCTGTTTCTTTGCCAAGCGCCGGCCCAGACCCCAGGCCAGCGCAGACATGGCAGCCACGCTTCCGATGGGCTGCATGGTGGAGCCCCACACCAGGTCGCTCCAGACGATGTAGTCGAGCGACAACATCGCTGGCAGGCCAAGGACAACAAGAGCTCCGGAAACGAGCCAGGCCGTGCGCTGTCTGGGCCAGCCCCGCAGATCGGCCAGGGTGCCCACCAGCACCTCGATCGCCGCCACCCCCGAGAGAAAGGCGATGCTGGTAAGTCCCAGGAAGAACAGGGCCCCAAAGACCGCGCCGCCCGGCATCTGCCGGAATGCCACCGGCAAAACCTCGAACAACAGTGACGGACCCGAGGCCGGCGAGAGGCCGTATGAGAACGCAACGGGCATGATGACCAGGACGCCGAGGAGACTCGCCCCCACATCGCCCGCCGCGGTCGTGAACGCTCGTCTGCTCAGCGGCGCTTCGGCCGGAAGGTACGACCCGTAGATCACCAGGAAAGTACCCCCCAAGCCCAGAGAGAAAAACGCCTGCCCGACCGCAGCCATCACCGCGCGCGGCGTGAGCGCCGAGAAATCGATGGTGAACACGTAGCCCAGAGCCGCGCCTGCTCCGGGCAGGGTCAATGACCACGCCGCCAGAACCATCGTCAACACGCCGAACAGCGGTAGAAAGAGCCGACTTGTCCGCTCAATGCCCGCACGCACGCCTCGCGACACGACTGCAGCCGCCGCGGCCGCGACGATAGCCGAACAGAACATCTGCAGCGGCCAGCGAGCATGGAGCGCCGCAAAGGTCTCGGAGGTCAGTTCAGCGCCGCCCGTGACCGCCCCCAGCGAGACGAAGAAGAAGGCCAGCAGCCAGCCCAGCACCACCAGGTAGTAGGTCATGGCCATGCCGACACCAACGAACAGCAGGAGGCCAATCGCCTTGCCGCCAGGTAGTCCCGACTGTTCCAGCGCCTGCACGGGCCCCTGACGTGTGGCTCGCCCGAGCGCCAGCTCGGCAAGCATCGCCGGTACGCCGAACGCGACAACCACAACCAGGTAGATCGCCAGGAAAGCGCCGCCCCCGAAGATCCCCATCATGTACGGGAATCTCCAGAAATTCCCCAGCCCTATCGCCACTCCGAGCAGCGCCAGGACCATGCCCCATCGGCCGGAGAAGGTCTCGCGGGGCGGGCCGGCATCCGGCTCTTGAGATCTAGTCATTGGCAGCCTGTGTCACTGGTCTGGAAGGTCCGGTCGCGGCGGGTCGTCGTCGATCCGACACCGGCTGCTGGCAAACCTGCCCGAAGCGGGAGTCTGGACAATCGAGGCGGCGCGATTATCGCACGACCGAGCCAGATTCGGCATCAAATGCCGTTTACTACGCATAACTACTCATGAATCGCTAATTCAGGTAGATAAATGTCTTTTCATGGTCAATCGCATTGTTTATAGTCGATTCATGATATTTAGAGCTTAAGTTCACGTTCCATAAAGGGCTCGAGCGCGGAGCCCGGCAAGTTCCGCAGAAGTAGGGGTATGAGCAAGGCAACGCAGTACGGAGGGCCACCCCACGCGCGTGTCGTTCTGACGCGCTGGACGGTGTTGATCGGCGCGGCCTACCTGGTTCTTTACGGCCAGGGCGAGCCCCTGCCACTGTGGCAGCAGTTCGTGGTGCTCGCTGCCCTGTTGCTGAGCCTGGCGTTGCAGGGTGCCGCAATCCGATCGGGGCAGTGGCATCGATTCCGCTGGCCAATAACCGTGGCCGACATAACCCTCGCCACCCTCGCGGTGGCCTTCACGGGACAGGTCACTGACGATTTCTTCCTCTTCTTCTTTCTGACCCTCATGATCGCGGGGATCAGCGGCCAGTTTGGCCTGACGATCCTTGCTACCACCGCGGTCTGCATCGTCTACGTTGGCGTGCTGTATACCCAGCAGGAGGCGGCGCTATGGCGCCAGACTGATCTTCTGATCAGGCTGCCCTTCTTGTTCGGCGTGGGCCTTTTCTTCGGCACGGTCTCCGACGCGGCGCGAGCCGAGGAATCGCGGTTACAGCAACTGTCCGCGGTCACCAAGAAGATGGTCCACCGCTACCACCAGGTCGCGTCGGAACGTGATCGCACGCAGGCCTTGCTGGAAATCGGCCAGCTGGCGTTGTCCGGTCGCAGCGCCGCCGATGTTCTTCGGGATGTCGTGCGACAGGTACAGAGCACCGTGCGCGTCGATCGTTGCTCGATGTTGGTCTTCAACGAGAGCGAGCGTCACGCGTACCTCGCCGCCTGCACCGACGCCACCGACGACCTTGTCAGCCTCCTGTTGCCGCTAAAGCACTACCCCGAACTCGAGGAAGCTCTCGAATCGGGCGAGATTATCGAGCTTCACCCGGAGCGCCCCTCCGAGCTGTGGGAGAGGGTCCGAAAGCACCTTCCCAAGCCGCACCAGTATCGTTCGTGGCTCGTTGTCCCAATCTCGCAGCGTGGAGCGGTTGCGGGCGCGATCTTCCTGCGCGATTCGCGGCCCGATTTCGAATTCCATGCCGACGAGAAGCTGTTCTGTGAAGCCGCGGCAATGATGACCGCCTCGTTCCTGCAGGACCGTGATCTCGTTGAGAAGATGCGTCGACAGAGTCGACTCGACGGCCTGACTGGTCTGTTGAACTTCATGGCCTTCCGCGAGGAGCTCGACCTGGCCTTGACCGAGCACCAGGCCAGCGCGGCGTCACAGCGGGAGAACGAAGCGCCGCAGCCGCTATCGCTGATCATGGTCGATGTCGACAATCTCAAAACCATCAACGACGGCTATGGCCATCTGGTTGGCAACCAGGTCATCGAACGGGTCGGCCACCAACTCGCTCGAGCGCTGCCCATGGCCAGAGCCACATGCCGCTATGGGGGCGACGAGTTCTTCGCGCTGGTTCCTCTCGACAAGGCCCGCGCGAGCGAGCGTGCGGAACGGCTGTTGATCGCGCTCGAAGAGCGGCCCGAGTCGATACCCTGCGAGATCAGCGTCTCGATCGGCGTGTCGGGACTCCCCGAGGACGGAACTCTCGCCGACGAACTGTTGGATGCCGCCGATCGCGCGATGTACATCGCCAAGAGCGACGGTGGTCACTGCGTCAGTATCGCCGACGAGAGCGAGCAGCAGCGTGGCCGCGTGTACGAAGCGGTAATCGCTGTGAACGCCCGCCGCCTGATCCCGGGCGATCGTCAGGCGCTGCGCGACGTGCTCGACGAACTCCTTCGCCTGCAGGAAAAAGAACTCGATAGCGCCGCCGCCCGCCAGTCGCTACGCGCGCTCATGGCCGCGGTCGAGTCAAAGGACAAGTACACGGGCGAGCACTCGGCCGAGGTATCGGACCTTACGAACCGCCTGGGATCCGCCGTCGGTCTCGGCGAGAAGGACCTGCTTGCCATCTCGATCGGCGCGCTGGTCCACGACATCGGCAAGATCGGAATCCCCGACGAGATCCTACAAAAGCCGGGCCCGCTTACGACCCGCGAGCGCGTGCAAATCGAACAGCACCCGGAGATCGGGGCCCAGATTCTGGCACCACTGCCGGCCCTGCAGGATGTCGTGCCGCTGGTTCTGCACCATCACGAACGATGGGACGGCGCTGGATACCCGCATGGCCTCAGTGGAGCGGACATTCCGCTCGGCGCACAGATCATTTCGCTGTGCGACGTCTGGAACGCACTCACCTCCGATCGTGCCTACCGCAAGGCGTTCAGCCAAGACAAGGCTCGCCGGATGATTCTGGAAGGACGCGGCAGCGAATGGGATCCGCGTCTCGTCGACCTGTTCTTCGCGGTCCTCGACGGCAGCGACGAGCAGGACGATCGCCTAACTGCCTAGAGCTGACGGCAGTCAGTCCGAGCCCAGAACGGCGCTGATTTCCTCGCGCAACTGCGCCTCATCACCGGGCCTGAATCCGTAGTGACGCCACACCACGCGACCGTTCGCATCGACCAGATAGTTGGTCGGCGTCGCCACCACCCCGAACTGTCGCGAGACCGCTCCGGCCGCGTCGAAACCGGCTGGCAGGGTGAACCCGTAGCCGCCGTAGAACTCCCGCGTCCGGACGACATCGTTGGACACGTCGATGGCAAGCACGCGGAGGCCACGTGGCTCGAGATCCTCGTAGATCTTCTGCAGGTGAGGAAACTCCTCACGGCATGCGAGTCATGTGGGCGACCAGAAGTTCACCAGCGTGACCGCGCGGCCTGGATCGAGACTGACCTGCTCCTCCTGCAGGCCAGGCAGGCTGAACTGGGGGGGCCTGGGGGCAAGCTCCGACATGCGCGACATCTGCCATGTGTCGAAGTCGCCCTCGCCGTCGAAGTGTGTGGCGAACGCCCAGCGCAGACCTTCCATGACACGATCGCTCCGATCGGCGATGCTGACGCGAAGCAACCAGTCAACGCCAGCGGCAACGTCGCCGGAACTGAGCCGCGTGAGGGCCAGCTGCAAGGGCAACTCCGTTCTCAGCGGCAGCCCGGTGATGTCCACCCTGGTCAACACCAGCGCACGCTCATAGGCGTCCGCAGCTTCGCTCAGCCGCTGCTCGCCAGCGAGAGCGTCCGCCTGCATCTCGTGAACCACGGCCAGCCGCCGCGCCTCGGGGAAGGTCAGCAGGAATTCATCGATCAGATCTAGACGCCCCTGCCCCTCGGCGGCGCGGAGCTTGTCGAGCCAATCGTAGGCAACCTCGCTGGTGAGGGGCCCCGGATCTTCGTCGCCGAGCCTCGTGAAGGCCCGTTCACCGCTCTCTGCCGTCGTCGAACGGGAGGGCTTCAGCAGATCAGCATTCTGACAGCCCGCGGCGGCCAGCCCGGCGAGCAACAGCGCGGCACGTCGCACGAAGATCTCCCGTCGCTGAAGTCTGGGATTACCGGAATCTAGGAGTCGGATTCAGCGCAGTTAGCACACCGCCCGAACACCTGGACAGTGTAGCGCGTGGCCGTGAAGCCTTGCTCTTTCGTGTTGCGCTCGACGATGCGATCCATCTGCGGATCGAACCACTCGATGACCTGGCCGCAGCCGATGCACACCATGTGCTCGTGCTGCCGGCGACCGAGGATGTGCTCAAAGAGGTTGTGGTCCGTCCCCAGACGCACCTTGCGCGCCAGCCGGGCCGCAACCAGCAGGTCGAGAGTTCGATAAACGGTGGCCCGCGACACTCGTGAACCCGAACGGCGGAGGCGCAGCAACAGCTCTTCGGCTTCAAGATGTGCGTCGGTCTCGAACAGCGCCACCGCGATCGCGCGGCGCTCGCTGGTGAACCTCAGCCCGTTGTCTGCGAGGTGCTCACCGAAGTTACGCAGCGCCCCGGCGACGCTGTTGCTGCCGTTGGTTGGCTTAGCTACCGCAGACTTGCCCACGCTGGCCCCTAGATGCCGTTGTCGCGGAGCATCTCCGCGTAGATGTGAAGCGCCACCAGCCCACGGTATCTTCCCCATTGCTCGGCCCACTGATGGGCCTCGAAGGGCTCGACCGGACCCGGTCGCCCGTAGTTTCGCCCGATCCAGGCACGCACCAGTGGATCGGCGGTAGGAAAACACTCGAGGCGTCCGTAGCCGAGCAGGGCGGTCAACTGGGCCCCGAGCAGCCCCACTCCATCCTGCTCTGCCAGCTGCTCGACGATCGCGTCGGAGGGCGCACGCGCGAGTCCGATCAGATCGAGCTGGCCGCTGGTCGCGCGCTGCGCCAGCGCGCGTAGGTGCGTCGCCTGGGACTGCTGCAACCCGCCAGCTACCATCGCCGGGACCGAACTCTTGGTTACGACTCTAGGTGTAGGAAACGCGAAGAACGTGTCGCCAGCATAGGCGACACGGTAGCTGATGGCCTCCGCGAGCTTGGAAACGCTTGCCCTGAAGAAATGTACGCCCGGCGAAGAGGTGATCGCCAACGTAAGGGCCTCGAAAGGGTGCATTCGCTGCACCGGCTTGAGCCCGTAGAAATCTGATGAGAGCCCGTAGAGACTCTGGTCCTGTCTGCACATCTTGTAGAAGGGAGCGACGTCGTAGCTGAGGCCGAGCATGCGTGACAGTAGCTGCACAACGCCGGGCTCGTCTCGCTCCGTTCCGTTCATGAGCGTGACGATCAGTTCCGGCCGCTTCTCGCTGCCGAGGCTGCTGACAAGCACCAGGCGCATCCGACCGTTGACGTCGAGCAGACGGGTCAGACGCTTGCCATCGAAAACATCGACCAGGCCATCACTTCCTGGCGACAAGAGAGCGGCCGTTGACTCGAAACCAAACGGGGGCGGCGGGGTTAGCCGAAACTCATGCACTGCTGCCTCGACCCTCTGTGTTCCGTGATCCCGGTAACGGCTTGCCGGCGACGATTTCTCTACGAAGGAAGAACCGCGGGGCGCGGCTCGCTAAGCTATCACCGTCCGAAGCCCCGGGCAAAGGGAGAGTACTACGTGCATCCACCTGAAGAAGGCGCGCTCCGGAAACGACCGGCGGCCGAAGAAATCGAGTCGATTCTCGTCTGGCACCCACGCGCAGAGGAGTACCGCCGCGCGTTGCAGGCGCGCCTCCCGGGCGTACCCGTGGAAGTACGCAGCGGAGCGCCGCAATCCCCTTCGCCATCGAACGCCAGTGTGCTGCTGGCCTGGGCGCTGCCTCCTGATGCCTTCCAGCAGCTGCCGCGACTACGTTGGTTGCAGGCTACCGGTGCCGGAGTCGACGAGCTACTCGCCCGCCCGGACCTCCCGCAGACCGTTCGCGTAACGCGCTCGATAGGACGCTTCGGCACGCAGGCCGCCGAGTACACCGTCGGCTACCTGCTGCACTGGCTGCTTCGCCTCGAAGACTATCGGCGCAACCAGGATCGCGGTGTATGGAGACAACTCGGTCGTCCGCTATTGGCGGACTGCACCGTCGGCATCATCGGTCTTGGATCCGTCGGCTCCGCCATCGCGGAGCGCCTCACTTCTTTCGGCGCGGACGTCCTCGGAGTCTGCCGCACCGCGCGACCAATGTCCCACGTCAGCCGTGTCTACGCGATGCGCGACTGGCGTCGCATGCTTCCGGCCTGCGACGCGCTGGTGCTCGCAGCACCTCTGACCGACGAGACTCGCGGCATGATTGACGAGGATGCGCTACGAACGATGCCGGCAGGCTCGGCGCTCGTGAACGTCGCCCGAGGCGCAATCGTCCGCGCGGATGCCCTTCTCGCCACGCTACGAGATGGCCATCTCGCAGCCGCCGTGCTGGACGTCTTCGACCAGGAACCGCTGCCGCCCGACAGTCCGTTGTGGACGGAGCCGCGAGCGTGGGTAACACCCCATGTCGCCGCCCCCAGCGAGATCGAACCGATCGCTGACGAGTTCGCTGCCAACTACCAGAGGTTCATCGACGGCGAGCCCCTACAATACGAGGTCGATCGCGACTGCGGTTACTAGCGACCGGCGGCCGCGGAAGCGGCGGCCACGATCTCGCGGATGGCACCCACCGCCGCCAGGATCTCTTCGTCGAGCGTGTAGAAGTGCGGCGCCATCCTGATCCCGGCGCCCGGCCGGTAGTCGACCATCACGCGACGCTCCAGCAGCTGTCTGGCCACCGCTTCCGCGCCCGGCATGTCGACCGTCACGTGGCCGCCGCGCCTGCCGGGTTCGAGCGGCGAGTTCACCTGCCAGCCGTTCTCCAGACAGGCTTCGATCAGCAGTTGCGTCTGCCGCACCGACTTGGCGCGTACGGCGCCCGGATCGAGCGAGCCCAGCAGCTCCGCACCTGGCCGCGCGGCGCTGAGGGCAGGGATGTTGGTCGTGCCGCTGGCAAAGCGCCAGGCATCGTCGCGATACGACTCGTCCCGGGGATCAAAAGCGAACGGGTTGGTACGAGCGAACCAACCTGTCAACGCTGGCTGGACACGGCCGATCATCTCCGGGCTGGCATACAGGTAGGCGACCCCGGGGCCGCCGCACAGCCATTTCAGGGTGCCGCCAACGGCAAAATCGACCGCGAGTGCCTGGACATCGAGCGGCACGATACCAGCCGACTGGTAGATGTCGAGAACCACCAGCGCGCCGACCTCATGCGCCCGCTCGACGATGGCTTCAACGTCCTGCACAAAACTACTGCGAAAGATGACGTGCGAGATCGGCACCAGGAGAGTCGTCTCGTCGATCGCCTCGACCATGGCCTCGGTGGGCACGGTGAAGCTGTCCGCCGACGGGACGAGCGTCACGCGCGCGCCTCGTCGCTCCTGCGCTCTGTACAGCTGCACGATGGAGGGGAAATTCAGCTCCGAGCAAACCACGCCGTTGCGCGGACCGGCGAAATCGAAACACGAAGCCACGACCGCCGACGCCAAGGTAACGTTCTGATGCATCGACACCGTACCTGGCGCCGCGCCAATGATCTTGGCGATGGGCGCGGCGACGCGATCCGGCAGGCTCGACCAGTCGCCCTCCCAGCAGCGAACGCCGTGCTCGGCCCACCCGTCGGCGTACCCCGCCAACGAGTCGCGAACCGCGCGCGGCATCGCACCGAGCGAATTCGAGATCAGGTAGGTCGAATTCTCCAGAATCGGGAACTCGGCGCGGAGGTCAAGCAGGTCCTGCTCACGAGCAGGGGCTGTCGGCGTGGGCATCGGCAATCTCGATCGTCGGACGGTGACAGAGGACAGCCGCTAAACTACTGCGGCTGCCCCACCTGGCGCCAGCCGCGCGCATGCCTGAGCCGCAACCCAACCCGTGAGAAAAATGGTCCGACGACGACTTCGTATCGGCCAGTCAGCCGACCCCGACGATGCCTTCATGGCCTGGGGTCTGGAAGCCCAACTCGCCGAACGCGACTTGGCGGCGGAAATGGTGTTCGACGACATCCAGACCCTCAACCAGGCGGCCTTGCGCGGAGATCTCGACCTCACGGCGATCTCGGTTGGGGCCTACCCCGAGCTGGCGGACGAATATCGCCTGTTGCGCTGTGGGGCCAGCTTCGGCGATGCCTATGGACCGCTGGTGGTCACCACCAGCGCGCCCGATGCGATCGGCCCCGGAGCACTGGCCGGTCTGCGGGTTGCGATACCCGGCACTCACACGAGCGCACGGATGTTGCTGAGGATCTACGCGGGCAACACGTACGAAGAGATCCAGATGCCTTTCGACCGCATCATGGATGCCGTGCTGCAAGGCGAGGTGGACGCCGGACTGATCATCCACGAGGGTCAGCTGACCTTCGAAGAGCAGGGCTTCCATGCCCTGTTCGAGCCCGCTGCCGAGTGGGATCGCGTGGAACAATTGCCGGTACCGCTTGGCGCCGTTGCCATTCGTCGTGACCTGCCGGACGATATTCAACAGGATGCGGCCGACGCCTTCCTACGCGGTATTCATGCCGGGTTCGCCAACATGGACACGGCATTGGACTTCGCCGCCGGCTACGCTCGCGGTCTGTCGCGCGATGTGCTCGAGGAGTACGTCAACCGCTATGTCAACGCCGCTACGCTCGACATGGGCGATCGGGGTCTGCGCGCCATTCGGCGCCTGTTCGAGCTCGCTGCCGCGCGGCAGCTGGTCGCCGCGGCTCCGGCGATCGACCTCCTCTAGCGGTCCCCCACGGCTCTGCGAACCCTTGCCTTTTCGGTTTCGCGTTGAGCTATGTCCATTGATAGTATTTGAAAGTCACTAAAAGGCAGTTCTGCTGATCATAGGACTCCAATGAACTACACAGGTCGCCGACGGCTGGCACCGATTGCCCTTGCGATGGCTTTCGCGGGCTCAGCCATCGGTCAGAGCGCCGCTCAGGACCCGACCCTGAGTGTTTCTGTGCGCGTTGTCGAGACCGCGGGCATGGCCCGTCGTGGCTCGCCCGTGCAGGTCAGCGTGCCGCTCCCCTCGCAGGCCCCTGCCAGCGTCAGCGCCTTCCGGTTGCTAGCAGAGGACGGCACCGAGATTCCGTCGGACCGTTGGGCGATCGCGCGCTGGAACGGCGCTCCCGACGATGCCTCGCGGCCGATCCGCTGGCTCGGGGTGAGTTTCGCCGCGGACAGCGCCGCCAACGCCGCGCGCACCCTCACCCTCGTGGCCGACGCAGCAGCGGAACCGGACGGCCCCATGCTCGGCCGCCAGCACGAGGATGGCGTCTACCTCGAGACCGGCGCACTGTCCCTCCGGCTGCCCCACACGGGCACGAGCCTTCTCGACAATCTATGGATCGATCTGGACGGCAGGCCGGGCGTCGACGCCGAGATGATCCCGGCCGAACACGGCGGCGGTCTCCTGATTGCCAACGCGTCGGGGACGGCACCACGCTGGCAGTCCGCCGGCGCTCGTCTGGTGCGCAACGGTCGTCACACCGCCGTGGCCCGCACCGATCTGGTCTCAGATACCCCAGGCTTCGGCGCCGCGACCCTGTGGGCGGAAGTTGGCGCCAGCACGTCCTGGGTACGATTGACCCTCGCGGTCGAGGCCACCGATGGCCCGCAAGCCAGAGGTCATGTGTCGGTCGTCCTGCCGATTCGGACTCTCGGCGACCCTCTGCAACTTGGCGTGCGCCGCAGCCTGCACGAAAACACCATGGAAGGACCGCTCCCCGCCGACGGCACCCTGATCGTGAAACCGGGAGAACAAGGCTGGGATGGCACGCTCAACGGCACGCGCGCCGCCGGACTCCTGCCATGGGCGCAAATGAGCACCCCCACGTGGAGCACCGCAATCGCCTTCGCGGGTGGCGCGCTGCAAGGCGGCCTCCGGGTCGGAGGCAACGGCGCATTGTGGTTCGACTTCGCGTCCGACCCCGACACCGGCGATACCCACACGAGCTTCTTCCTGGACTCGCGGCGCCGGACCGCCGCGGCCGAGCGCGTGGTCGACTTCGATCGACCCCTGGTCGCGCTCCTGCCGCCTGACTGGTACCGACAGACGAATGTTCTCGGACCGCTACCGATTCCTCGGGCTGCGGAGATCTCCCGCAGCGCAGGTGGGGGGCATGACCCCGCCATCGAACCGATTTTGCGGTTCGTGGCCACCGGCGAGCCCGAGTGGCTCGCCCGCGCCGCCGTGATCGCTCGCCGACAACTCGCCGCGCCAACCGGTGGAAGCCTTCGTGGCCCCGCGCTCCATGCCTGGATCAGCGGAGACCCCGTGGCCGCGTCTCGAGTGCGCGAATACGCGCTGGCAGCCCGAACGTCGGAACCGTCTGGATGGCAGGCCCTGGACGCCATCGTCGCATGGGAGGTGACGGGCGATCCCCGCTTCCTCGAACATGCTCGGGCTTCGCTGCGCGCCGGCATCGGCGCCGCCTGGGCTGCCGATGCATGTATCAGCGCCACCAAGGACGCCGCCGGCGTCGCGGCGCTCATGCAGGCGACCGCCCAGTACGTGTGGACACTACGGAACCAAGATCGCACCGACCAGGCGGCCGAAAACGCACTGTTCGGAATGCTGGAGCGCCTCGAAACCTGTCCGCCGGCGCATCCGAGCTGGGCGGACGCCTGGTCGTACGGCTCGCTGCTGGTCGCCGACACATCGCGCCGTGATCGCTGGGCCGCCCTCGCTGGCAGCGCGGCCGGTCCGCGACGCGGCCAGTAGTCGCCACCACCACTCGCGCGGTTGCCTCGGCGCCTCGGATTCGTATGATGAGCGCGCGCTCAACCCATTCACGGAGGCTGTACTCGTGCGCCAACGAATCTTGTCCCTCGCACTACTGGCTATTCTCTCCACCCTGCCGGCACAGGCGCAGGAGGCCCCCGGCGCCACCGATGCCGACTCCCGCCTCGCCAGCTCGCCGCGCCACGGTGAGTGGGTGCTGGTCGACACGGCTCGCGGCCCAGTCAACAGCTGGGTCGTGTATCCGGAACGGGCTGATGCGGCTCCCATCGTGGTGGTAATCCACGAGATCTACGGCCTCAGCGACTGGATCCGCAGCGTCGCCGATAGTCTTGCAGCGGAAGGCTTCATTGCCATCGCTCCCGACCTGCTCTCCGGCAAAGGGCCCGACGGCGGAGGTACCTCCAGCCTCGAGTCGCCGGTCAGGGCGATTCGCGATCTGGACCAGGAGGAGGTCAGACTCCGTCTCGACGGCGTCGCGGAATACGGCATGAGCCTGCCTGCCGCAGCCAAGAGGTTCGGGGTCGTCGGGTTCTGCTGGGGTGGCTCCACGTCGTTTCGTTACGCAACCCAGCAGTCGCAGGCGAGCGCCGCGGTTGTCTACTACGGCAGTTCTCCGGGGTCGGGAGATCTTGCCAACCTTGGTGTTCCCGTATTGGGGCTGTACGGCGGCAACGACAATCGCGTGAACGCTACCATCGAGCCAGCACAGCAGGCGCTCGCCGAGGGCACTGCGCGCTACGAGGTCGAGATCTACGAAGGCGCCGGGCACGGGTTCCTGCGCGCCCAGGACCACGAACAGCTCGGCGTCGCGAACAAGCGCGCGGCCGGATCGGCCTGGCTCCGCACCTTGGCGTTTTTTCGCGAGTTGCTCGAACGGTAGCGACCGAGCCGTTCTGGCTCAGTTCTCCCGCCGCGCCTGCTCGATGAGGATGTCGATCATCGGCACGCGAGTGAGGCGGGTGCCCGGAGCTGACCGTGTCGGCACCATGGTCATACGATCGATGACTTCCATGCCCTCGACGACGACGCCAAAGACCGTGTAGCCGTCGTTGCCGGGGCCTTGGTTCAATAGCGGCGCATCGAGATAGTCGACGAAGAACTGCGAGGTCGCGCTATCAGGGTCACTGCCCCGCGCCATGGCGACCGCACCGCGAACGTTGCCCAGCCCGTTGTCCGACTCGCCGCGAATAGGTCCGCGCGTGACCTTCGGCTCGAGGCCAGGCGAGAACCCTCCCCCCTGGACCACTGGCGGCCCGGGAGACTCGGGCTCGACGCGATGGATCATCGTGCCGTCGTAGAAGCCGGCGTCGACATAGCGCAGGAAGTTGGCGACGCTTGTCGGCGCGTGGTCCGGGTACAGCGCGATCACCACATCGCCAACGCTGGTGGTGATACGAACACGCGGGGCGGCGGCGGACACCGGCGCTGGCGGCACGACCTCCCCGCGCTCCGGCAGCGGTACATGCAGCCATTCGTCGCGCCCGCCACAGGCCGCCGTCAACAACACGGCAGCAGCAACTAGCATTCCTCTCATCGTTTCGCTCAGTAGGTCTCGACGACGTCGTAGAGCGGCGTCCCGCGCCGTGCCGGCTCGAAGCCCGACTCGCGAATCAGCTGCACCGTCTCTTCGGTCGTGGTCTTCACGTGATGGGCGGCCTCAGCCAACACGTTTTCTTCGATCAATGTGCCGCCGAAATCGTCGGTGCCGAAGTGCAACGCAACCTGCCCTGCCTTCTTGCCCTCGGAGAACCACGACGACTGAATGTGCTGGATATTGTCGAGATAGATGCGGGAAACCGCCAGCACCCGCAGGTAGACCGTCGGGCCTACCTCATCCGGAAACTGTCGCTCGAAGGGCGTATGGGAAGGCTTGTACGACCACGGGATGAAGGCAGTGAAGCCGGCACCGCTCGGCACCTGGCCGGCCACCGGGACGTCACTACCCCCGGCCTCGTCCTGCACTCTGCGCAGACACTCGAGGTGCTCGATGATGTCGGCCGGCTGCTCCGCGTGACCGTACATCATGGTCGCCGTCGTTCGGATCCCCTGCCGATGCGCCGCCTTGTGGATCTCGATCCACTCCTGGCAGCTCTGCTTCTTGGGCGAGAGTCGCATGCGCACGCGGTCTGACAGGATCTCCGCGCCCCCACCGGGCATGGTCTCGAGGCCTGCTTCGCGTAGCGCCGCGAAAATATCGTCGTACGAGAGGCCGCTGACCTCGCGCATCTTGCCGATCTCGGGCGCGGAGTACAGGTGCGGGTGTACGGTCGGAAAGCGACGCTTGAACTCCCGCACCACATCCAGGTAGTAGTCAAAGGGGATCGCGTCGAGCAACCCACCCTGCAAGAGCACCGTGGTCGCTCCGAGGTCGACCGATCTGCCGATCACGCCCATCAGTTCGTCGACCGAATGTGCGTACCCCTGTTCCTCATCGCCAGGCTTACGGTAGAAGGCGCAGAACAGACAGTCGGCGTCGCAGTAGTTCGTGTAGTTCGGGTTCGTGTCGATCACGAACGTTACCCGGGGATCCGGGTTGTGACGGAACCTCCAGGTGTTGGCAAGCTCGGCCAAGATGATCAGCGGTGCCTGGGTGAGCAACCACAGACCCTCCTGCGGAGTGATCCTCGCGCCCGCATTGACCTTGTCGCGAATCGTCTGCAGTTGCACACCGTCGGCGCCCGACTCGACCAGGTCTGCGAGAACGGCGCCGGGCAGCAGTGCCGCAGGGTCGACCGTCGCACCGTCCTGCTGCAGGCGCTGCCTCTCCGCGCGCATCACCTCTGAAGCCTTCGTCACCAGTTCCGGCGTGCTCACGATCCGATCTCCACGGGCGCTGCCAGCGCCTCACTCCGCCACCAGTCCGTGGCCTCGAGCAGGCCGAGAAATATTCCCTGTCCCGCTCTTTCATGGGGGCCGCACTCGTAGCCGAACGCGGCCAGATACGCATGCGCGGCCTCGCCGTCCAGTCCCGCGGCGGCACAGTTGGCGGCCGCCAGAGGCAACAAATTGCGCTGGCTCGCAGCCAGCGAGCGCGCGAGCCTTCCGTCGAGTTCATCGCGGTCCGCACGGCTCACATGCCGACCAACGGCCCAGCGGGCAAACACGAAAGGCAAGCCTTGCCACCTGCGCCAGGCGGCGCCCAGGTCGGTGACGTGAGTCCATTCGCCGTCGGTCGGCCGCGCCAGCGGAATCAGTTCGGCGGAATAGTCCGCCAGGCCGGGAACCAGTCCACCCGCGGCGGCCAGCCGCAGTGCCGCGTCTCCGATCAACAGCAGCGCCTTATCGTCGGGATGGGGACCCTCCGGCCGGCGAACGTATTCACCCGGGACGATTCGCATGCGCTGCTCCAGTAGCAGGCGCAGCAGGGGGAATGAGGTGCTCGTCTCGCCGGTAATCGCGATGGTCGCGCCATCGAGGTCGGCGAGCGCCCCACGCGTGAACAACAGCACCGAATGTACCGCGCCGTTGGCAGTGATTCCGAACGACCCGAGCGGCTCGAAGGACTCCGTGCGATGCAGATCGCAAAGCGACAGGATCCCGGCGTCGACGCGGCCGTCAAGCGCCAGACTGCCAAGCTCGCGTGGTGGCATATCGACCAGCTCATAGCCCGCGCCCTCGAGGTTCTGGTAGAACGGCGCCGAGTTCAGGTACGGAATTCGGGCAACACGTAGCGCGCTCATGCCAGCTCCCTGACGACAGGCTCTGCTGCCGTACTCGGCAGCCACCGTTCTTCTTCGGGCACCTGGTCGATCGGGGTCGCCGCCAGCTTGCGCACCTCGCGGCCGTCATCACCGACGAGATCCCAGGTGTGCACACCGTGGTGCTCCACATCGAGCGCGCGCGCATCGGCCATCTCGCCACGGGTCGCCACCGGATCCGTCCCCTCTCCCCCCTGCCGCTGCGACCAGTGGGTCTCGTAGCCGGGAGCGGGATACACACCAACGACGTTGTAGAGCGCGTCGCGCTGCACCGGCAGGCGCCCTGCCTCGCGTATGAGTTTCACCAGCTTGTGCGTGGTCATCCCGGCCGGTGAGGATGCCAGCGCCGCGTGCGCGATGAGCTCCTCACCGATGGTGCCATCGAGGTCGTCGGCACCCCACTGCAAGGCCATCGATGCCGTCTCCGCTCCCAGCATCACCCAGTACGCCTTGATGTGGGGGAAATTGTCGAGCATCAACCGCGAGGCGGCGATGGTACGGAGGTCTTCGATCGCCGAGGCCTGTCGGCTGACGATGTTGGTGTAGCCGGGCTGGAACGCCAACGGGATGAAGCTCAGGAAGCCGCCCGTCTTGTCCTGCAGATCGCGCAACATGAGCAGGTGGCGCACCCGCTCCTCGTACGTCTCCACATGGCCATACAGCAGGGTGGCGTTGGTGCGCAGTCCGCGGCGATGCGCGATCTCGTGGATCTCGAGCCAGCGTTCGTGCCCGATCTTCTCCTTGTACATGATCCCGCGAATACGTTCGGAGAAGACCTCGGCACCGCCACCCGGCATGGCCTGCATTCCGGCAGCCTCGAGCCGTTCGAACACCTCATCAACGGAGATCTTCTCGAGATGGGCGAAGAAATCGATCTCCACCGCCGTGTAGGCCTTGATCTGTGCCGTCGGGTTGGCGTCGCGGATCACGTCGAGCACCTCGACGTAGCGCTCGAATGGCCAGTCGGTATGCATCCCCCCGACCACGTGCACCTCGCGAATCGGCTCGCTGACCCGCTCGCGAATCTGCTGCAGGCTCAGCTCGTAGGCGTGATCGTCGCCCACCTTGGCGGCGAAGTCGCAAAAGCGGCAGCTGAGCACGCAAACGTTCGTGGGATTGATCTGACGATTGAGAACGAACGCTACGAAGGGGCCCGTACGGCGCTCCTTTTCGGCGTTGGCGAGGCGACCCAGTCCAACGACATCGTGGGTCTCGAACATCGCCAGGCCATCGGCCTCGTCGAGACGCTCTCCGGCCGCCAGTTTGTCGATCACTCTCTGCAGTCGCGGATCCGCGGACACTTGCATTCTGGTCAATCCGATATGAACAACGTAGTAGGAACACACCGCCGGGCTGTCGCCCCAACCGGGCTCAGTCTAGCCCGTATTCTCCCCAGCGACTGTCGACGCGCGTCACGATATCCCCACTCATCTGCAGCCGCTCCGGGTAGCCGGGCTTGAAGGTGGCGTCGATCCCCATGACCCCGTAGTTGGTCGTCCACGGCCCTCGGCTTATGGAGCGCGTGAAGTTCACGTCGCGGGCACAATCGAAGCGGGTAAACACGCCCCAGAGCAACAGGTCGCGGTCATGCAAATCGACGTCCTGGCTCACCGCCGCGAGAATCCGGATCGGTCCCAGGTCCGCTCTCAGAAGAGTCTCGACGACCTCGCGGCCTTCGCTTGCGACCTTGACCACCATCAGAGCGTCCTCGACGACGACAAAATCCAGCACTCGACTTTCGAGCTGGCGAGGGTCGGGCACGCGCGAGCCAGCGGCGGCAACCTCGGCGACCGATCGCGAACCGGCACCTTCGTGATCCGCGTCTCCCGGGTACGCGTCGTCGTCGATCTCCGCGCCGGCGGCGCGCATTGCCGCGAGCACCGCGTCGCGATCGGCGCCCGGCCGGCCATGCAGGCCGTCGCTGTCGCCGCTCGTCGCGTCGATCACCATCTTGCTGCCCAGGTTCATCCGGTAGCTGGTGAAGTCGAGCGTGTCCAGCGGCACACCCGGCAACAGCAGATAGTCACGCTCGGGACGGAAGTTCTCTCGCACTGCGGCCATGACGGCATCAAAGTCGCGTACCGACACGTCGTGATCCACGAGCACCAGGGACTTGGTCAACGACAGCTGTCCGGTACCCATGAGCGCGAGTGCGGTCTTCACCGCCTCCTTGTAGAAGCGCTGTCTTACCGAGACCACCAGAAGATTGTGGAATCCCGCCTCGAAGTACGCCCAAACATCCTCGATCTCCGGATGAATCAGCTTGATGAGCGGACCGAGGATGTCCTGTGTCGCGTTGCCAATGTACTTGTCTTCCTGCGGCGGCAAGCCGACGATAGCCGACAGGTAGATCGGATCCCGGCGTCGCGTGATCTGCTGGACCCGGAAGACGGGAAACGGCGCCGCGTGCGAGTAGTGGCCGAAGTGATCGCCGAAGGGTCCCTCCTGCCTGCGTTCTCCGGGGGCCACGGTTCCCTCGAGGATCATCTCGGCGTTCGCCGGCACCTGCATGTTGATGGAGCGAGCCTGCACCATCGGGCAGGGTGCCCCGCGCAGGATGCCGGAGAAGGCGATCTCATCCATGCCTTCGGGCAACGCCGCAATCGAAGCGATCAGCACCGCCGGATCGGCTCCGACCACGACCGCCGCTTCGAGCGGCCTACCCAGTTCTTCGGCCCGGGCGTAGTGATTGCCGCAGCCGCGCACGATCTGCCAGTGCATTCCGGTGCTGCTGCCGTCGAACACCTGCAAGCGGTACAGACCGGTGTTCCGCTCTCCCGTTACCGGATCGTGCGTAATGGTCACGGCGAACGTCATGAAGGGGCCGCCATCGCGCGGCCAGGCGGTCTGCACCGGTAGCCGCGTCAGATCTGGAGCCTCCGTGACCTCCTGACAAGTCGCTGAGCGCACCGTCTTGGTGCGCATCGCGAGTACCTCGAAGATCGACGAGCGTGCCTCCCACAGCGCACGCGGCTTCGGCGGGTTGGCGCGATGCGCCAGGTCCAGCAGCATCTCCCCGATCTGCTGCGGGTGTCGGCCGAGTGCCATTTCGATGCGCCGCTCGCTGCCGAGAGTGTTGATCAACAGCGGATAGTTCGATCCGGCGACATTCTCGAACAGCAGTGCCGGCCCACCGCGCTTGATCATCCGGTCGGCGATCTCGGTGATCTCGAAGGCGGGGTCTACTGGCGCCGAGACGCGGCGCAGCTCACCGGCAGTTTCCAGCTCGGCGACAAATCCTCTCAGGTCCCTGGCCGTCAATCGTCGCTCCCCTGTTCGAGCTGTTCAGGACGCCACCGGCGCTCCGGCGTGCCGCCGAGGGCACCCTCGATCTTGTCGACCATATGCTCCACGAGATCATCGAGCGTCGCGGGCCGGTGATAGAAGGGCGGCGAGGCGGGCACGATGACCACTCCATCACGCGATAGCCGTGCGGCGTTCTCCAGGGCACTCGTCGGCCAAGGAGCTTCCCTCACCACCAACACCAGTCGCCGGCGCTCCTTCAAAGCAACCAGGGCCGCGCGGGTGATCAGTGAATCCGCGATGCCGACGGCGATCTTCGCCATCGTGCTCAGCGAGCATGGTGCCACTACCATCGCGTCGAACGCGTTCGACCCGGAGGCAAAAGGGTTGGCGAGATCTTTGTCGGAGAACACCTGCTGCACGTGCGGCCGCAGGTCCTCCTCGCTCAGACCGGTCTCCTCGCGCAACACCATGCGACCCCACTGACTCAACACGAGGTATTTGTCGCCAATGTCGCGCCGCAGCAGTGCCGCCGCGTAGGGTGCGCCAGAGGCTCCGGTGATTGCTACGAGTACACGTTGGGTCATGGTGCTGACACGGGGTTGGTTAAGCGAACGAATTGTCTGGTAACGCGGTGTAGTCGAAGCGCTCAGACACCTGTCACGCCCAGCACGACGACCGCCAACACCGCAAATCCCACCACGATGTTGATCTGGAAGAACGCGAAATTCACACGATCAGCCAGACGTTGCTCGGCAAACAGCAGTAAAGCAACCAGGCCCACGCCGAGACCCGTGATTGGCCCGCTCAGGAAACGGAAGTACAACATCGCCAACGCCACCACCGCAAGCACATGAAATCCGGCGGAAACGAGCAACGCGCGGCGGCCCCCCAGCCACGCCGGCAGACTGCGAATCCCTGTACGGCGATCCGATTCCTGATCGAGGGTGGCGTAGATGACGTCGAATCCGGCCACCCAGAACAGCGTGAAGCCGGCGAGCCAAAGGGGCGCGCCTAGCTGTCCGAGGTCACCTCGAACCGCTACCCATCCGCCCAGCGGTGCCAACGCGAGCGCCGTCCCGATGCCGAGATGGGCAAACGGCGTGATTCGCTTCAGGTACGGGTAGATCACGAAGACCAGCACCGGCACAGGCGCCAGCAGCCGGCAAATCGGTGGCAAGTTCCAGCACGCGAACACGTACACGAGCAGTCCGAGCGCCGCGATCCCCCACCCTTCCGCCAGGCTCATTGTGCCGCTGGGCAGCTCGCGGTCGGCGGTACGCGGATTGGCAGCGTCGACCTCGCGATCGATCAATCGATTGAGCGCCATGGCGAGGGTGCGCGCTCCGATGCCAGCCAGCAGAATCCACGCGAGCAAGCCGCGTGCCGGCAGTTCGCCGGCGGCCAGAATCGCCCCGGCGAACATCACTGGCAACGAGAACAGCGTGTGCTCGACCTTGACGAAAGAGGCCCAACGGGCGGCCCGCGTCGTGTCGCTCATGAACCGACCCTCATGGCACGAAGCTCAACCCGCACGGCCGTCAAGGCAACTCAACGGCAACCTTGCCGAATTGCTCGGCGGCCTGAAGCCGCTTGAAAGCCTCCACGGTGTCGTCGAGCGCAAAGACCCTGTCGACCACGGGATCAATCGCGCCGCTATCGACCGCTCTCAACATCGACCGAAAATCGTCTTCGCTACCCATGGTCGAGCCCACAATGCGGAGGTGATTCCAGAACAGGTACCGCACATCAACGGGCAACTCGGGACCCGTCGTGCCACCACAGGTGACGATCACACCGCCTTTGCGGCACGATTTGATCGACGTGGCGAAAGTGGCGGCCCCGACGTTGTCAACGACAACGTCAACGCCAACCTTGCCGGTAGCAGCCCTCACCTCGCGCGCGATGTCCGCATCGCGGTAGTTCCAGCCCCGGGTGGCGCCCATGTCCGCGGCGCGCCGCAACTTCTCGTCGCAGTGGCTGGTCACGAACACCTCGCCGCCGGCGGCCAGGGCTATCTGCATGGCGACCAGGCCAACGCCACCGCCGACGCCGTGAATGAGCGTCTTCTGGCCGGGGCCGATCCGCGCGTTGCGCACCAGCATGCGCCAGGCCGTCAGGGTGGCCAGACCGAACGAGCCCGCCTGTTCCCAGCTGAGGCGTTCCGGTTTGGGGTGACAGTTGACCGCCGGCACGACAATCGCCTGGGCCAGGGTGCCGTCGACGTGCTCGCCCAGTAGCTGGTAGCTCGGGCACATGCTCTGCTCGCCCGCGAGGCAGCTCGCACAACGCCCGCACCACAGGCCCGGATTGAGCACGACCTCATCGCCCACCGTCACCGTGTCGACATCGGCGCCAACGGCCTCGATCACGCCCGCGCCATCGCCGCCGAGTACATGCGGCAACGGCATATCGATGCCGGGAATACCTTCCAGGACGAACAAGTCGAGGTGATTGAGAGCAGCCACGCGGACACGCACGCGCACTTGCTGCGGACCAGGTTCCGGCAAGCTGAATTCGTCGACCGTGATCTGCTCGAGGCCGCCGTGGGCGTGAATGCGAGCACCGCGAACACTCATGGGGTCTCCTCGCCCTGCAGTTGGATGCTGTACTTGTCCATCAGCGAGCCGGTGGCTCGCCCCAGTTCCGCCGTCGCGAGTCGATATTCGATCCGCGCGCGCAGTTCCTGCGATCGCGATACTGCCAGGTCGTCCTGGAAGCGCAGCACCTCGAAGTTCGTCGACATGCCGACATCGAAACGATCGACCTCCATGCGCAGCTGCTGTTCGGCCAGCTCGCGCGTCTTGCGCGTCGACTCTACCGCCTCCGCGGCGGCCTCCACGCCACGTGCGGAACGCCGCACCTCCAGCGTGATCTGCTGCTGCAGTCGCTGTAGCTCCGTCAGCGAGCGATCGTGGTCGAGCGTCGCCTGGGCGTAGTTGCCCTCGGCAGCGCTGTTGCCGATCGGCACCGTTACATTGACTCCGAGGCGCCATGAGACGAAATCGAGGCTGGCCAGTTGGTCTAGAGCGCCCCCATACCCGCCCGGGATGATGTCCACGATTTCTCCCGGGAAGCCATCGCGGATAATCAGATTGCCGCCAACCCCGTTGGTCGACAGCTGAGCGAGCAAATCCAGGCGAGGCAGCAGGCCGTTGCGCGTCGCTTTCACGGTAACGTTGCGCGCTGCCACCGTGGCGTCGGCACCCGCGATCTCGGCCCGCCGTCCGAGGGCGACCCGGACAAGCTCGGCCTCGTCGAGTTGGGTGACGTCCACCACGGGCTCGTCGGTCGGCCGGAGGGCCGTTTCCCAGCCGTGCGTCAGGGTGTCCGCCCGCAGCAGCGATCGCATCAGATCACGGGCGTCGGCCAGGCGGTTGCGAGCGACGATGAGGTCCGTCTCGCGGGAAGCCACCTGCACTTCGGCCTGGGTCACCTCTACCGGAGCCATCACTCCAACGTCCACCTGGGCGCGCGTTCGCTCGAGCTGTTCCTCGGCCAGCTCCATGGACGATTGCTTTACGTCCAGATCGCGCTCCGCGAACACGAGCTCCCAGTAAGCGCTCTCTACCTGCAGCAGCACCTCCTCGACGCGGGCGCGGAAGGCCGCCCTCGACACCCGCGTATTGGCCTGCGCCAGCCGGAGCTGGGCCGCAGTGGACTCCTCGCCGCGCCCGTTCAGCAGCGGCTGCATGACGCTGATCGCCATGGTGTTGTCCCAATTCGGATTGAGACTCTGGAAACTGCTGTTGGTCGTCGTGCGGCCGATGCGGTAGCTGACGTCGTAGCGCAGACCGAACGGCAAGGTCTGCTGGAAATCGAGCAACCCCGCCACCGATTCGCTGGTGGTCACATCGGCGCCGGCCAGAGCTGTCGATGATGGCGTTTGTACGTCCGAGAGGCCAAACCCGCCAAAGCCGGAGCCTCCGCCGAACGCGCCACCGCCAGGAAACGGATTGATCGCGCTGGACCCGGGTGTGCCGACGAACAACACCGGCTCGAACTGGCCACGCTCACTGGTCACCCTCTCCTCCGCCATCGAGCGCTCGAAAGAGATCACGCGGATGTCGAGATTCCGCTCGAATGCGAGCCGTGCGGCTTCCATCAGCGACAGCTCCATCGCCGCCTCTTCCTGCGCTCCGCCCGGCGTGGAAAAGAACAGCGCGAGGACGATGGCGGCGGCTATCGGCAGGGCTCGGTTGTGGTTACGCATTGGCTCTCCTCTGTGTCGCCGACCTCGCGATCTGGGCCATGCGGGGAGCGATTGGGAACGTGCTCGCTCAGCGGGGAAACTGCCGAGAACGCAAGAGTATCCGGTAGGCGCCGGGCCGTGCATCGCCCCTCCATCGGGCGCCGCTCAGAAAGTCGCGCCGGGAGTCCGCTTTTCCCCTATCTGGCCTGTGGCGCCTTGCCCGAACGCGTGTACAATGGGCGTTCAGATCTAGAAACGAATTGTCATATCGGGGAACGGGTGTCCCCGCTGTCACGTTCTCTGGTTTCGTGCGTCTTCGACGCCGATGCTCTGGAGGGATTGATTAATGCGTCGCTTCCTTATGCTGCTCGCGGTGGTGGGGCTGGTCGCAGGCTCGAGTTGGTCTGCATTCGCCCAGATCAACGATGACCCGACCACATCCGGGACCACCGGGCTGTTTACGATCCCCCGCGCCGGCACGGTCGAGCAGGGACGATGGGCGATTGGTGCCAACTACCAACAGACGGCTCGCGAGGAAGGCGACAGCAGCGTCCAGCAGCTAGGCTTCAGCGGAGCCTACGGGCTGACAGATCGCTTCGAGGTCTACCTCGGCTTCGAACCTCGGGTAGAGATTGACCGGCGCTTCACCGCCGAAGCCGCTATCTACCGGATGATGGTAGCTGCGATCGGTGGCCCCTTCGCGGGCACCCCGATCCCCAACCCGCTTTCGGGCACGGGAATCAATGAGCATCCCTTCGCCACCGGCGACGACTCGTCCGGCTTTGGCGATGTCTGGGTCGGCGGCAAACTGAAGTTTGCGGGCGATCCCTACGAGTACGACGGCATGGCCCTGCAGTTGGGCGTCAAGCTGCCGACATCCAAGACCAGCGCCGGCATCGGCACCGGCGCGTTCAGCGTCGAGGGTCGCATCGTCGGATCGCTCGAGGCCTGGGAGGCGATCGGCTGGAACGTCTACGTCGGCTACGTCTACCACGACACGCCAGACCCGGAGGTCCAGCTCGACGGCATTCCGCGTCTCAACACCTTCGCCGGCCAGCCGATGGTCGTTCTGCCGACGGCGTGGAACTTCTTCGTTGCCGACGAGTTCCTGTACGGCGTCGGCTTCCAGCTGCCCACCAGGGCTAGCCTGCAACTGATCGGCGAGTGGACCGGCCGGGTTACCGCCGGCGACATGAACCAGGCATTTACCGGCGGCACCGACCAGAGCCTGTTGGCGCTTGGTCTGCGCGCCACCTTCGACTCGGGTCTCGCCCTCAACGCAGTGGGCAACTACCAGTCGGCAATCAAGGTGCGCGACCGTTCCTGGCAGACCAACCTGGCTTCCGTCGAGGACGCCATCCGCCGCTGGGGCTTCGGCGTCGGACTCAGCTACAGCACGAGCCGGCGCAAGCCGCTCGTCTACGCGGGCACCGCGCCGCGTGAGGTCCCGCTGCTGAACGCCGCGCCGACGATCTCTTGCCGCGCTGAGCGCACCTCACTGCGTCAAGGCGAGAGTGTCCGCATCGTGGCCACCACCAACGACCCCGACGGCGATACCGTCGAGGTGATGTGGGACGTCGCTGCCGGCACGTTGAACTCGCGCACAGGCGACACCGTCACCTGGGACACGACTGACGTACCCGCCGGATCGGGTCGCATTGTCGGCCGCGCCAACGACGGCTATGGCGGGACCGCGGACTGCGATGTCAGCGTCAGCGTCACCGAGCCGCCGAAGCCAGAGCCGACCACGTACCTCGAGTTCATGTGTGCCGAGTTCGACTCTGGCGGCAGCCGCATCGACAATCGCTGCAAGGCCGTCCTCGACGACGTCGCGCTGCAGATGCGCCAGAACCCGAACGCGACCGCCATGATCGTCGGCCACAGCGACTCGCGTGGCTCTGACGACGCCAACGCGGAAGCGGCGATGGAGCGCGCCGAGAACGCTCGAACCTATCTCGCGGATACGCATGGCATCGACGCCTCCCGCATCAGCGTGGAGGGCCGCGGCGCCACCGAACCCATGAGCGACAACGGCACGAGCGAAGGCCGTGCCCAGAACCGCCGTATCGAGATCGTCATCACGATCCCGCCACGCTAGATTCCGCATGATCGCTCGGACTATCCGGGCACCGGCTCTGACGGCCGGGGCGATGCTGGTCATCGCCCTGGCCGTCGTCTTCACGGCAGCAGCCGGTGCGCAGCAGGCGCCCCCGCCGGCGGCCACCGAGATGGCCGCCCTCGTCGGCGGCAGCGTCGGGCCGCCCGGCGGCGAAACACGTGCGATCGTGATCGCGCCCACCGCGGCGGAGCGCCTCTTCGTCGGCACCGCCACCGGGCACATCTTCCGCTCGGACGACGGCGCGGCCACATGGCGTGAGCTGCCGTTGAGCCTCGGCCACGAATCGGTGGTCGACAACCTGTTGGTTCATCCGAGCGATGCCGACAACGTGTTCGCCGCATTCTGGCGCGCGAACGGCACCGGAGGCCTGGTGCAGAGCCTCGATGGAGGCGACACCTGGGCCGCACTGCCCGTGCCCGCAGACCCGTCGCTGCGCGCCATGGCGATGGCGCCGAGCAACAGCCAGCGCATGTACATCGGCGGCATCGGCGGTGTCTGGCGCAGCGATGACTCCGGTGCCTCGTGGCGCAACATCAACGGCGTAGGGTTGGCCAGCGAGTTCGTCGAATCGCTCGCCGTCGACCCGCGCGACCCCGATCACGTCTATGCCGGAACCTGGCGGCAGGTCTACCGAACACGCGATGGCGGCGAGAACTGGGCGCGGATCTATCAGGGAATGGCGGTCGATCGGGACGTCTTCTCGCTCACCATCAGTCCGCATGACCCGGACACCGTTCTGGCAGGCACCTGCAACTTCTTGTACCGCTCCAGCGACGGCGGTGGCAGCTGGAACGAACGTCGTAACGGGCTCGAACGGCGCCACAACCGCGTGCACGCGATCGTCCATGATCCGCGCGATCCTCGCGCACTCTTCGCTGGCACCCGTGGGGCGCTGTACCGCTCTGCCGATGCCGGCGGCAACTGGGAGCTTGCGATCCCGGGCGTGACCGTGAGCGGCATGGCGCTCGACGCCGACAATGACCGGCTCTACGTTGCCACCGAGGAGCGGGGCGTGATGGTGGGCTCACCGCACGGCGAGTTGATCGAGAGCAACAGCGGCCTGAGCGCCGCCCGCATCGTCGCCTTCGACACTTTGCCCGGAGCTCCGCACGTACTGTTCGCAGCGCGGGCCGACGGCACCACAAGCAACACCATCCACCAGTCGACGGATATGGGCCGTACGTGGAGCCCTCTCGGCCGAACGCCCGCCATCGGCCAGGTCACACTGCTGCGGGCCCAGCAGGAACCCGTCAAGCGTCTCCTGGTAGTCGCCGAGGGTGGATGGTGGAGCGCGTACCCGGGAGGAGGATGGGAACCGCTCCCCGGCCCGCCAGGGATCACGCACGCGCTCGAGATTGCCAGCGACGCGCTGCTCGCCGCGACCGACACCGGTCTCTATGTGGCCCGCGCCGAACAGCTGCAGGGTGCGGCGGGCAACTCCATGCCATTCGACGGCACGGACCTGACCCTCTGGCAGCCGCTGGTCGAAGGCGGGCCGGTACGTGCGTTGGCGCTGGCCGGTGACCGCGTGCTGGCGCTGGGCGACGACGGGGCCATCTCGGGCAGCGTTAGCGAGCTGCTGCAAGGGGTGCCCCCGACACTCGGTGCCGCCCGCGGTTTCATGGGCCAACCTGTGGCGGTCGCGCTCGATCCAGCCGAAACGGCCAACGCCTACGCGATCAGCAGCAACGAGGTGTTCCGCACCAGCGATGGCGGCGACTCGTGGACCAGGTTACCGCTGCCATGGCCGGCCGCACAGCTCAGGTCACTGGCAATCGATCCGGCTCGGCCCGAACAGGTGCTGGCGCTCGATTATCGCGGTGCAATCTACCGTGGCCACGGCGACGGCAAGCACTGGCTGATTCTCGATGGCGACCCGGGACTGTTCCGCGCCTGGCACCTGCGGGCAAGTCCGGAAACTCCCGGCTACGCGCTTGTCGCCACGCTCGGCCACGGACTGCGCGTCATCGGCCTCGATCCGCTTGCCCCGCCCTCCACTGCCAGTGGACAATGACACCGCAATTCTCGTTCGAACCCTGTCTCTAAGTCGTGCTTTCAAGAAGGCCGCGCTACAATGGCCGCGTCCCGTGACCGATCAAGGAGTATGAAACCGATGCGACGCATGACCGCCGCCGTCACGCTACTCGCCCTGCTCGCAGTGGCGATGCCCGCTATGGCTCAGGACGAGATCGTCGTCCGCGCCACGAATCCGTCGTTCTCCTGGGGAGCCAAACAGGATCAGCAGGCCACCTACGAGTGGGACTCGACTCTCAGCAACCCGAGCCGACGTGAGACCACCGTCAACGTCTCGCTGCAGTTGCTCGACGGGGACGGCAATGTCGTTGCCGCCGACACCAAGATGGTGACCATCGCTGGCGAGACTGAAATGAGCGTTGGTGGTGAGAACATGCTCGCCTACGCTGACGCCAGCACCGCGACGATGTACCGCATCGTGGTGGCGGCCGCCGAAGTCAGCCGCTGAGCCTACCGCCCTACTGAAGATCGAATTGAGCACCTCCCACGGAGGTGCTCAATTCATGTCCGGCCCCGATCGCCTATGCCCTCGCTTGGTCCACTCGCTCGCCAGCGCACGATCCCGCTTGTAGCGGTGACAGTCCTGATCGCCGATCAGGTCACCAAGGCGATCGCCGTGGCCAACATCCCGCTGCACACGCGGACGACGATCGTCGACGGCTTCTTCGCCATCACCCACGCGCATAACCGCGGCATGGCCTTCGGCCTGTTCAACAGCGTTGGCGGCCCATGGCTGCGGTGGATTCTCGTGGCGATCGCCATCGCCGCGGTCCTGATTATCTGGTCCTATGCTCGCCACGAGACCGGTCGTCCCATCGTCTTGTTTGCCTTCGGCGCGATTCTGGGTGGAGCACTGGGGAACCTGGTAGACCGCCTCCGATTCGGCTACGTCGAGGATTTCATCCTCGCCCATTGGGGCGTGCATGAGTGGCCGGCTTTCAACGTAGCTGACGCTGCGATTACCATGGGGGGGATCGCTTTGTTTCTGACCCTGGCACGAGAGCAAGGCGAATCCGAGGTGTCGACGCCTCCCACCGAACAATCCAGCGACATCGGGCCCGAGACCGGGTCGACCGCTACCGACGACGTCTAAGAGGTCCGCATGTTCCCGATTCTGTTCCGCATTCCACTTCCTGGAATCGGCCCTGTCACGATCCACACCTACGGCGTACTGCTGGTGGTGGCATTCCTCGTCGCCATTACCGTGGCCCGCAAGTTGGCCCGGCGTGAGGAAGTCGATCCCGACCGTATGGTGGATCTCGCTGTTTACGCCATCCTCGGCGGGCTGGTCGGCGCCAAGCTCCTGCTGCTGATCGTCGATCGCGAGTTCTACTCGCGCCAGTTCAGCGGCATCCTGGCCGAAGGAGGGGGCAACGTCGGCGCCGCCCTCTCGGGGCTTGGAAGTTTCGGGGCCGTGGTCGGTACCATCACCGAGATGGGCCTCAGCCTGCTGCAGGCCGGTGGTGTCTTCTACGGCGGGCTCATTGCCGGTGTGTTGGTGGCCCTGTGGTACATGCGGCGTACGAACATGCCGGTATGGCGATCTGCCGATGTGGCGGCTCCCGCCATTGCCGTGGCCCACGCATTTGGCCGCGGCGGCTGCTTCGCGGCGGGTTGCTGCTACGGCATTCCTACCGATCTGCCCTGGGGAACGATCTTCACGGACAGTTACAGCGGCACGCTCGTCGGCGTTCCCTTGAACATCGCCCTGCATCCGACACAGCTGTATTCCATGTTCGGAAACCTGATGATCTTCGGGCTGCTGCTGTGGTTCTACAAGCGCAAGCAGTTCGACGGACAGATCTTCTGGCTCTACGCGCTCAGCTACGGCATCTTCCGCTTTGTGGTTGAGTTCTGGCGCGGCGACCCGCGCGGCACGGTGTTCGGTGGCGCGCTTTCGACCTCGCAGTTCGTCGCCATCGTCATGGTCACCGTGGCCCTGGGCATGCTGGCCCGCCTGCGCATGAACAACGATGCCGATGTCGCTGCGGACTAGCAGCCAGTAGGCACCGCCTGATGGAAGCGATCGAGTTCGTCGTCGCTGCTGATGACACGGGCGAACGACTCGACCGGGTGCTGGCACGAGAGGTTCCGGATCTGTCGCGCGCGCGGGCGCAGCGGCTGATCCAGGCGGGAGCCGTCGCGCTCAACGGCGAGCCTGCCAGTAAACCGTCGCAGACGGTCGACGCGGGCGTTCGCGTGCTCGTGCAACTGCGCACGGGTCCGCCAGAAATGGGAGTCGTGCCGGAAGATATCCCGCTGTCGATCATCCACGAAGACGAAGACCTCGCGGTAATCGACAAGCCGGCCGGAATGGTGATGCATCCCGCACCTGGTCACGGCAGCGGCACACTGGTGCACGCCCTGGCGCACCGCTTCGGTGATCGTCTCGCGGCCGTGGCGGACGGCTCTCGACCGGGCATCGTTCATCGACTCGACCGCGGTACCAGCGGCGTCGTCGTCGTGGCCCTGACGGACCGCGCCCATCAGCATCTGGCGGCGCAGTTCGCGGCCCGGACGGTGCGCAAGGAGTACCTGGCGCTGGTCTACGGCAACCCGGACCAGGACTCGGGCACCATCGACGCGCCCCTCGGTCGCGATCCCAAGGACCGCAAGTTGATCTCCACCCGCGCCCGCCACGCTCGTGCCGCGATCACCGACTGGCAGCGGCTGGAGTCGTTCCCGGGATTCGCCTTGCTCGAAGCCCGACCCCGCACCGGGCGCACCCACCAGATCCGAGTACACCTGGCTCATGTGCATCACGCCATCGTTGGCGATGACGCGTACTCCGGCAAACAGTGGAAAGGTGTGCCCGAGGGCCGTATTCGGTCGCTGGTGCGCGCCTTTGGCCGGCCAGCGCTCCACGCGCAGAGGCTGCAGTTCGAGCACCCCTCGACTGCCTGCCAGATGCAGTTCGAGGCACCGATCGCGAGCGACTTTCAGCAGCTACTGACGACCTTGCGGGAGTGGCGCGACGCCGGCTGATTGGCCTGGCGATTCGACCCCTTTGCAAAGTGTTAGAATCGCCTCTTAGCTCACCCCCCGCACCGTCCGTATAACGGTGGCCGGGGCGATCGCCCCCGGCCGAGTCGTGCCGTGGACTGCGCGGAGCCATGCCGGAGGACGCGCACCCATGGGCAAGTACACGACCGCGGATCTACGTAACGTAGGTGTAATCGGGCACGGCGACACTGGCAAGACGATGCTGGTTTCGGCGTGCCTGTACACGAGTGGAGCACAGAACCGCCTCGGCCGAGTTGAAGACGGTAACGCGGTTACCGACTTTGACGAGCAGGAGATCGAACGTCAGATCTCCGTCCAGGCCGCCCTGGCCCACACGGATTGGCAGGGATCGCAGATCACCTTCATCGATACGCCGGGTTACGCCGTCTTCCGCGCCGAGACCAAAGGCGCGCTGCGTGTTGCCGACGGCGCGATCGTGGTCGTCGACGCCCTCGCCGGCGTTGACGTCATGACCGAGAAGGTCTGGGAGTATCGCCGCGAAGACTCGATTCCGGCGATCATCGTGATCAACCGTCTCGACCGCGAGAACACCGAATTCGCCCACGCCGTCGAAACCTGTGTCGACGCCTTCGGCCGCGAAGTGGTACCGGTGCAGCTACCCATCGGTGAAGGCCACGACTTCAAAGGTATCGTCGACCTGATCGAGATGAAGGCTCATACCTACGACTTCGACGGCAACGGCAAAGGAACCGCCGGCGCGGTTCCGGAAGATATGATCGAAGCTGTGGAGGCTGCCCGCGCGACGCTTGTCGAGATGGTCGCTGAGAGCAACGAAGAGCTCATGGAAGTGTTCTTCGAGCAGGGTGACCTCGACAAGGCGCAGCTGACAGAGGGAATCCGCCGCGCCGTCCACCGTCGGCGGCTGCACCCTGTCTACTGCCTCGCGGGCGGCCACGGCATCGGCACGGACCGGCTGCTCAGCGCCTGCATCGAGCTGCTACCCTCGCCCGTCGATCATCCGCAGCTGGTGGGTCACGACGAGGACGGCAAGCGCGTGTTCGCTGCCACCGATCCCAACGAGCCGTTTGCGGCGCTGGTGTTCAAGACCGTGTCGGACGACTTCGCCGGCCGGATCAACTTCCTCAAGGTCTTCGCCGGCACCCTCAAGGCCGATGATCATGCCTTCAATGTCCGCACGGGCGCGGACGAGCGCCTGACCAATCTGTCGTCGCCGCAGGGCAAGGAGCTGCAGCACATCAACGCGGCGGTCGCCGGCCAGATCTGCGCCGTGGCCAAACTCAAGGACACCGGCACCTCCGACACGCTGCGAGCCAAAGCCAGCACGATGGAAATCGAGCATGTGGAGTTCCCACAGGCGGCGATCTCCTTCGCCATCGAGCCCGAGAACAAATCGGACGAGGAGAAGATCTCGGCGGCGATCGCTCGACTTACGGACGAGGATCCCGTGCTCAAGGTTGACCGCGACGCACAGACGCACGAGCTCGTGCTGTCGGGCGTCGGCCAACTCCATGTCGAGGTGACACTCGCCAAGCTCAAGGGTCGCTTCGGCGTGAACGCCAAGTTGCACCCACCGAAGGTCCCGTACCGCGAAACGGTCCGCGCGCGCGCCGAGGCGGAGGGCCGTCACAAGAAACAGTCGGGCGGGCGCGGCCAGTTCGGCGTGGCCAAGATCGCGGTCGAACCACTGCCGGCCGGCAGCGGCTTCCAGTTCGAGGACAAGATCTTCGGCGGTTCGATCTCCCAGTCGTATCGACCGGCGGTGCAGAAAGGTATCGCCGAGACCGCCGCGCGGGGCGTACTTGCTGGCTTCCCACTGGTCGACTTCAAGGTGGAGTTGCTCGACGGCAAGGAACACGCCGTGGACTCTTCCGAAATGGCCTTCAAGATCGCCGGATCGATGGCCTTCAAGGAGGCTGTGCCGAGGGCCCATCCGGTGCTGCTGGAGCCGATCATGAAGATCGAGATCACGGTGCCGGACGAGTCGCTGGGCGATGTGATGGGCGACCTGACCAGTCGCCGTGGACGCGTGCAGGGCATGGATCCGCGCCGTGGTGGACAGATCATCAAGGCCGAGGTGCCACTCGCCGAAGTGCTCACCTACGCCATCGATCTGACGTCCCTGACGGGTGGCCGCGGCAGCTACACCATGGAGTTCTCGCGTTACGAGGACGTTCCGCCCAACATCGCCACAAAGGTCATCGAAGCGACTCGCCGCGCCGACGCGGTCGCGGACTGAGACCATGGCTGGACGACGCGGACTCCTTGACGGTGTTTGTGTGCCCGTAATACTGCTGGCGCTGGCCGCTCTGGGCATGGCGCCATCGGTGGGTTCCGCTCAGCTGTTCGACGAGGAGCGTGTAACTGCCGTGGCCGTTGTCGGGTCGAGCCCTGTCGTACAGGGCTCGACGCTGCGGGCGGCAGTGGAAGTCCGCGTCGGCCGTGGCTTCCACGTGAACGCCAACCCGGCATCGGAGGACTTCCTCATTGCCACTGCGGTCTCGGTAGACGCACCCGGAGTGGAGCTCGTGCAGGTGTTCTACCCCGAGCCGCTCGAGAAAACGTTCGGCTTCTGGCCTGAAGAGCTGAAGGTCTGGGAGGGCAACGTGGTGGTCGGCGTGCTGCTCCGTATCACCGATGCGGCCGCGCTGGGCGACACAGACCTGAGCTTTATCGTCGACTACCAAGCATGCACCGACGAGGCCTGCTTCGCACCGACGCAGGTCACCGCTCGCGTACCGGTCATCGTTGCGGAGGCCGGCACGCCAGCGCGCAAGGTGGCATCGCCGTTGCTGGATCGAGCGCCGTTCGGGGAAGGCTCCTAGCCCACCGCCACGCGGGAGTCGTCAGACGGGCGGCCGTGTGCCCCAGTGCAGGGCCACCGTACCGAAACTGAGCCGTTGGTAGCCGACCTCCGCGAACCCGCAGCGGGAGAGGATGTCGGCAAACTCCTGCGGGCTGAACCATCCGTCGATGCTGCGATTGAGGTAGTCGAACGGCTCGCGATCACCGGTCAGGAAGCCGCCGATTCGCGGCACCAGAACGCGTGTGTATACGTGGTGGCCCCACCGCACGGGTGCGACGACTGGCTCGGTGAACTCGAGGATCACCACCCGCCCGCCAGGCTCGAGAACCCGCAGAATCTCGTGCAACACAGGTTCGAGGATCGGCCGCACGTTGCGCATCGCGAAGGCCGACACCGCCCCTGCGTACGAGCCGGCCCGATATGGGAGCGCATCGGCGCTCGCGACCTGGAAGGCGGTCGCCGACTTGCCCTCCTGAGCCTTGCTCACCGCCATGCGGACCATCTCCGCGGCGAAGTCGCATCCGACCACATGGGCGCCGGCGCGCTCGGAGGCGAACGCCAGATCACCCGTGCCGGTAGCCACGTCGAGCACTCGCCCTCCGGGAGCCACCGATAGGCGCGCGATGGCTGCTCGTCGCCAGCCTTCGTCCATTCCCAGACTGGCCCAGCGATTGAAGCTGTCATAACGCGGCGCCAGGCCGTCGAACATGCTGCGCACGGCCCCCTGAAAGGACCCTCCGCCGGCTTCAACCTGATCCGGTGCTATTCCCGCCGTCATGTCTCACCTTGCCGTAACGACCGTCGCTGCCAGCGCAGAAAATCACTGTCGCGCTCGCCCACCGTGCTCTAACATTTTTCCCACCGTCCCAGTAAGCCTTACGAGCGGCTTGCCGGATTTCCGACCAACGTATCCTCGTCGAGACCAAGCCCGTGGCCAAGAAAGCACACGTTACCCGCGAACAAGAAGTTCGACTGTACAAGAGCGACTTCCTCGAGGCGCTCACCCGCGTCCACCCGGCGTTGCCGATCTGCATCTGGGGGCCGATCAGCCTTGCTCTGATCTACCTCGGATACCACCTCGGCCTGACCTTCGCACACGCGACCACCCTGGCGCTCATCGGTGGTTTCGTCTGGACCTTCGCCGAATACTGGCTGCACCGCTCGGTGTTTCACTTCGAGCCTAAGAACGCGAAACTGCGCGAAGTCTTCTACCCGGTGCACCAGCTTCATCACGATGTGCAGGAGTGGGACCGCCTCCTGGCTCCGCCCATGATGGCGGTGCCGCTAACGCTGATTCTGATGATGCTCTTCTACGCGATCCTGGGCACACCAACGGTGTTCCCGTTCTTCGGTGGATTCCTCATCGGCTATCTCTGCTACGACTACATCCACTTCTACACCCACTTCGTCACGCCCAAGAGCAGGATCGGCAAGGGCCTCCGAAAGCGACACCTGCAGCACCATTTTGCTGGCGACGATATCTGGTACGGCGTGAGCTCGCCGTTGTGGGATTACGTGTTCCGGACCCATGTTCCGAAGGGAATGAAGCCGACCGAGATGTAGCCGCGCTGGCGCTACGCCTGAGCGCTACGGTATCCGGCCCTGCCGACCTTGCCGCCTAGTACTTCTTGGAGAAGGGGTACTTGGCGTGCTCGCGGGTTTCCGGACGGTAGTGTTGTACCGACTTCACGTACCCGAATTCCTTGGGGAACGA
>JAJCXS010000285.1 GCA_029263335.1 Acidobacteriota bacterium
GGGCAGGTTGGCGACACCGGTACGATTCAGAGTGGCGAAGCCAGCGGCACGGTGAGCGACACCCAGCGTCCGGTATCGGGCCTGATCCTGCACACGGTGGCCATCGAGAAGGACACCCTGCGTGTCGGCGATGCGGTGACCCTCCAGGTCGACGGCGCGCGGCGCGACAGCATCAAACGCAATCACACGGCGACCCACCTATTGCACGCCGCGCTGCGCGACCAACTCGGCGAGCATGTCAGGCAGGCGGGTTCACTCGTCGAGCCCGACCGGCTACGTTTCGACTTCACCCATTTTACGGCGGTGGAGCCTGGCCAGCTCGAGAGCCTCGAGGTGGCCGTCAACGCTGCGATCCGCGCCGATGGCGCTGTGGGAATCGAGGAGATGGCCTACGACGCGGCCATCGATCGAGGCGCGCTGGCGTTCTTCGGAGAGAAGTACGGCGACGAGGTGCGCGTGGTGAACGTGCCCGGAGTTTCGACCGAACTGTGCGGGGGCATCCATGTCGACCGCACGGGGGAGATCGGTCTGGTGGTGATCCAGCGGGAGGAGAGCGTGGCGGCCGGCACTCGACGCATCGAGGCCGTCACTGGAGAGAAAGCCATCACGGCGCTGCAGCGTTATCGCGAGGTCGTCCGCGGGGCGGCCACTCAGCTGCGCGCGCAGGAGGACAGCTTGGAGGAGAACATCGGCAAACTGCTCGAACGAGCCAGCAGTGCCGAGCGCGAGACCGAGGGGCTACGTCTGAAGTTGGCGGCACAGCAGGCGGGAGGCGGCGCTGCCGGCGAGGAGTTCGAGGTAGAGGGCATCAAGGTCGTCCGGCAGCTTGTCGAGGATCTGGACGCCGCGGGCATGCGCGCCCTTGCCGATGAGCTCAAGAACCGTCTCGGATCGGGCATCGTCGTTCTCGGTTCGCGACGGGATGGCAAGGCCGCACTGGCGGTGGGAGTGACCGCGGATATCGCAGAGCGGGTCGGGGCCGGCGATATCGTCAACCAGCTCGCCAAGGTGATCGGCGGTGGCGGCGGTGGCCACCGGACCATGGCGCAGGCTGGTGGTCCCGACGCAGCAAAAGTCAGTGATGCGCTGAATCAAGCCCCCGAGCTGATTACCGATCTGCTACAGTAACTCCTGGATGGTTTGACGTTGAAGGCGGCGCTAAAGGTGTGCGCTGCTCTCACACGGGGCACGATTCGGTTCTGGGGGGCATCAAGGGGTCAGCGACGTGGGCTTATCGACGGCTCGACCATGGCCTTCACGCTTGGCACTCGAAGCGTTCGCTCTGCTCCTCGTCACGTTGTCCTGCCTCGCGGTGCCACGGAGCGCGGAAGCTCAGATCTGGGTTGTCACCGCCGCGGACGGCAGCGAGCGTTTCACCACGGAGCCCGAGCCGGGTGCGCGGGTTTTCGTCAGAACGCCATTCACCGCAACGCGCAAGCCGTCGCTCACCTTCCCGTATGACCAGAGCATCCGCGCAGCCGCATCCGAGAACGGCGTCGAGCCTGAGTTGGTGACCGCCGTGATCGCGGCGGAGTCGAACTTCGACCCGCGAGCGGAGTCCCAGAAAGGGGCGCAGGGGTTGATGCAGCTGATGCCGGCGACAGCGAACGAACTGGGCGTGAGCAACGTCTGGGATCCCGACCAGAACATCCGGGGCGGCACGGCTCACCTGGCAAGGCTGCTGGGCAAGTATGACGACGTCTCGCTTGCTCTGGCTGCCTACAATGCGGGAGAAGGCACGGTGGACCGCCATGGCGGGGTACCGCCGTTCCAGGAGACGCAGCAGTATATTCAGCGCGTCCTGGTCTACTATCGAAGCTACCAGGGATTGAATAACTAGCTTTGTTACTCGACTAGCCGCTTAGCTGAGCAGAAGTGATCATTAGTGATCACCAATATTTCCTTATTGCATCCGTTGCAGTCCGGGCACTTTCCGTCTTATACTGTGTTGTCGAATCTTCTTCCGGGGCGGAAGCAGTCAACGGTTAGCGCGTAGAGGGTGGTGGGGCGGGGAGCCTTGCCATGAACAGCAACCGAGCTCATCTTGTCATCGTCGCGGCGTTTATTGGCGCTGTAGTGTTTGCGCCCGCCGCCAGCGGTCGGCCAGACTCCGCCGATGCGATCTTCGAGCAGGCAGAAAAGCTTTATCGCCAGCTCCGGCAAGTAGATCCGGACTGCGCCGAGCCGGGCGCCTGGGCAAGCCTGGTGGGCGCTTTCGGGCGCATTCCCACCGAGTATCCGACCAGCCCGCTGGCCGGGGATGCGCTCTGGCGGGTCGGGGACATCCACTCTCGATTGGCCCTGTCCGGCGAACAGACCTCCGTGCGCCCCGCCATTGATGCGTACAGCGCGCTCACCAGTCTTTACCCCGACAGCACGTACGCACCAGAGGCATACCTACGCTTGGGGGACCTGTCCGGTGGGCGCGTCGCCGAGGCCTACTACGTGCAACTGCAACAGACCTATCCCTCCTCGCCGCAGGCCGACGTAGCCAGCGGCCGCTTGGAGACACTTCACGAGAATCGCGGCGCCGTGGCGCCGCAGACAACCGGCCGACTCGAACCCTCGACCTCGGTTGCCGACGCTGTCGGCGCCGGCGAGTCGCCGCAGCCGCTCGGAAGCGGGTTGGAGGCGACGCCCACCCCCGCCTCCGACACCGCTCCCGAGCGGCGCACTTCTTCAGCGGACAGCACCTCGATCGTTCCAGAGATGGGACAACTCAAGGGGGTGCGCCACTACTCCGATGCCACGCACACGCGCATCGTGTTCGATCTGGACCGGGCGATGGAACACCGCATGGGCGAGGTGTCGTCCCCGCCGCGGGTGTTCATCGACCTGATCGGAGCTGACCTTCCAGAAGGGCTGCCGCGCACCGTCGAGGTCGGTGGTACCGGAGTTCGACAGATCCGCGTGGCCAGGAATCGTCCCGGCGTGGTGCGCGTCGTCCTTGATCTCGAATCCTCCGGCGGGTACAGCCTGTTCTCGCTCGCCGAACCTCACCGCCTGGTTCTCGACGTGCCGAGCCCGGAGATGTCCGAGCGCCTGGCCAATGCTCGGCGCCCACCGGCGCCCGAAGGGGGAGGGGAGGCGCGCCAGTTGGGTTTCGGCATTCGGCGCATCGTCATCGATCCCGGTCATGGGGGGGTGGCGCCGGGCGCCATTGGGCGCGCGGGAAACACCGAAAAGGACCTCACACTGGATATCTCTCGGCGACTGGCCGAGAACCTGCGTCGCAGCGGCTACGAGGTATTGCTCACGCGCAACGGCGACGAATCGGTTCCGTTAGAGAACCGGTCCGAGTTCGCGACGCGCAGAAAGGCGGACCTGTTCGTATCGGTGCACATCAACTCGAGCAGCAACGGCAACCTCTCTGGCTTCGAGACCTATTATCTGGATCTGGCCACGGATCCCACCGCGGCTGAGACCGCCTTTCGCGAGAACGACATGGTCTCGGGCGGCATCGGCAACCTCGACGAGGTACTGGATGACATCGTCAAGAACGCCAACAAGCGCGAGTCGCGCGATCTCGCCCAGTCGATCCAGGACAGCCTGGTGCTGCAGACCAGCAAGAGCTATCCGGACGTGCGCGATCTTGGCGTGAAACACGCTCCGTTCGTGGTGCTGGTTGGCGCCGCGATGCCGGCTGTGCTGGTTGAATGCTCGTTCCTCAGTCACAAGCAGGAGGAGCAGCGGCTGCGCGATCCGGAGTATCGTCAGCAGGTCGCCGATGCGATTCACATCGGTATTGCCAACTACGGGTCGCGTCGACGCATGGTGACCGCAGGGCGCTAGAGGCCGCCGTCTCCCCGATCGGGTGTTGGCTGGTAGGTGGCGCTGAAACCGGCTGCTTCGCCGATGGTCACGCGCAGCACCTGCAGGTGGGCAAAGGCGGCAGCGAACTCGCCGGCCAGATGGCTCGCCACTTCTTCCGCGGTCGGATTGACCTCACTGTAGGGTTCGACGTCGTTGAGACTACGGCCGCGGTGGCGGGCAGCCCACGACTCCACCCAGGCACGCGCAGCTGCTGCGGCGACGTGGGGCTCGCTCGGCGCGGTGAAACAGACGTTCACGCGCCAGTGATGAACATGCACGGGCTCGCGTGTTCCGGCCGCATCGATACGAATGCGATGAGCGGCAGGGAAACTGTCGTAGACTGCGATCTGCATTCGAGGGATCCGGATGCCGGTGAGGTTGAGACGGGTACTCTATTGCAATGCGCGGCCAGCGAGCAGCTAGAATCGCTGCATACATTCACACGATCAGCCAGAGAATGAACTCCACCATGAAGTCGACCGAAGGCGCCGCAGACGCGCACAGTAGCCTGCTGTGGACGCTGCCCAATGCGCTGACGCTGTTGCGCATCGTGCTGGTGCCATTCCTGGTCGTCTTTCTTCTCACGCGCTACGCGTGGACCGGGCTGGCGGTCTTCTGGGCCGCATCGGCGACAGACTGGCTGGATGGCTATCTGGCGCGCAGTCGCGGCCAGGTCACGACAATGGGCAAGCTGCTCGATCCGGTGGCCGACAAGCTCCTGGTCTCGGCGGCGTTCATTTCGCTGGTGGAACTCGGGCTGGCTCCCGCCTGGATGGTGGTTGTGATCATCGGCCGTGAACTCGCGGTAACCGGCCTGCGCGCCGTTGCCGCCGACTGCCGCATGATTATCTCTGCCGGAGCGCTGGGGAAATACAAGCTATTTGCCCAGGTCATCGCCGTCAGCATTCTCATCCTGCAGCTGCGGTTCGAGTGGTTGGCGATGTATGGGACCGTGGCGCTGTGGGCCGTGGTGGCGCTGGCGGCAGCATCGGCGGGCCAATATTTTCTCGCCTTCTGGAACCGCCTCGACGAAGCCTAGGGGCGCGCCAGGGCGTCGCCTTCTCCCGCCTCGGCACCGAGCTCCGCGAGCAGCCGTCGTCTCACCTCGGCGGTGATCTCCTCGGCGTTGTCATCGCTGACCGGGACCTGGCCCCCCGCCATGGTGCCGTGCCCACCGGCGGTGCCCAGCCCCTTGATAGCTCGTCGTATCGCGTAGCCGGCGTGGGCAAACGGATCCGTGGTGCGCAACGAGACCGCCAGGGTGTGTCGGCTTCGGCCGATGCACGCCGACCACGTGACCTCGCGCAGCCGCAGCAGGAAATCAGCAATCTCCGCAACCTGATCGGCGCTGCTCACCACGCCCAGATCGGTCAGGACGACGTTGCCGTGTACGCGCGCCTCGCGAATCGCGGTCAGATAGGTGCCGAAGTACTCGCGCGGCACGCGAGCGCGTTGAATGCGGGCTACGGCGCCCATGTCCGCTCGCATCAACAACTCGACATATGCCTCACGGTCAGCCGGCGACGCCTCGCGTCCGAGATCCTGAGTCTCCGAACGAATGGCGTAAAAGAGCGCGGTGGCGATGTCGCCGGGCAGTTCGACTCCAGCGTCGCGCGCGTACTCGGTCACGATCGTCGCAGTCGCGCCATAGGCGGGACGTACATCCACGAAACGTACGTTGTCGAGCGGGCCAACCAGTGGGTGGTGGTCGATCACGGCGCGAATCGCCGCGTCGGCCATGACGGGATTGTTGCCGGTTCCGGGTTGAGCGTCGATCAGCGCGACGGCGTCGAACTCGTTCACGTCCAAGGTGGAAAGCGGCGTCGGGTCCAGACCCAGCGTTCGCACCATGGCCCGATTCTCAGCACGGCCGATCATGCCACCGAACGCCACGCATGCATCCACACCGTGCGCGGTCAGCAGATGGCGCAGGGCAAAGGCGCCGGCGAGACCATCGGGATCGGGATTGTCGTGGGGCAACAGCAACGCGCGCTCGGCGCCGCTGAACGCCTCCAGAAAATCGGCGACCGGCGGGCGGTCCGTCTGGTTGCCTGTCTCTGCCACGAGCCGCTAGCTGCCGTTATGCTGGCGGAGCCAATCCACCAGAAGGCGAACGGCGAAGCCCGCACCGCCGCTCGGGGTGAGGGGCTTGGCCTTGGTGCGGTACGCGGGGCCGGCGATGTCCAGGTGCGCCCAGGGCGTGTCGCCGACGAAGTTCTCCAGGAACTTGGCGGCCGTGATCGCGCCGCCCCAGCGACCTCCAGTGTTCTTGATATCGCCGACCTTGCTCTCGATCAACTCGTCGTATTCGTCGAACATGGGTAACGGCCATAGCGGTTCAGCGACACGCCTGCCGGCCGCTATCAACGCTGCGGAAAGGTCTTCGTCATTGCCCATCACCCCGGCGACGTCCTCGCCGAGGGCCACCACGCAGGCACCCGTGAGAGTCGCGAGATCGACGATGCAGCGGGGGGAGAACTCGCTTACCGCATACGCCAGCGCGTCGGCCAGAATCACGCGTCCCTCGGCGTCGGTGTTCAGAACCTCGATCACCTTACCGTTCATCGCGGTGACCAGGTCCCCGGGACGATAGGCGTCGCCGCCGGCCATGTTCTCGGCCATCGGGACGAGCGCCACAACACGGCGGGGCAGGTCCAGTTCGGCGATCGCGCGCATCGTCGCCACAACCGCCGCCGCACCGGACATATCGGCCTTCATCTCGTCCATCTTGGCTGCAGGCTTGATGGAGATGCCGCCGGTGTCGAAGGTGACGCCTTTGCCGACGAGGGCGATGGGTGTTTCCTGCGCTACTTCGTCGGGAGCATGTTCGAGCACGACAAGCCGAGGCCCGACGCTCGATCCCTGTGCCACCGCCAGCAGCGCGCCCATGCCCAGCTCGCGGGCGCCATCCTCGTCGATCACGTGGCATCGGAGCCCCACCTCGGCGGCCATTTCGGCGACCAGATCGGCCAGGGCGGGCGGGCGCTTGTCGCTTGGCGACAGGTTGATGAGATCACGGGCCCAGGCCACGGAACGACAGATTCGCTGCGTTCGCTGGATCGCCTCGCTCACGCCATCACCGGCAGGTACGAAAACCTCGGTGAGCTGTGGGACATCGTCGGCGGGCTTCTTGTAGCGATCGAATCGATACTGGCTCAGCAGGGCGGCCTCGGTGGCCGTTGCCGCGTGTTCTTCTGCCGAGAAGACATCCGGGCGAGCAGCGATCGCGAGACGCTCACCACGCCGCCGGACAGCGGTGGAGGTGGCGACGGCGATGGTGTCGCGGTAGCGGGCCGGGGTCAGCTCGTCGATCTTGCCCAGCCCGACGAGGAGAATTTCTCCCGGCCCCTCGCTCGCGGGTAGCGGGACCGCGAGGCAGCTGCGCGCCTTGCCGGTAAAGGGTCGGCTGCGTATCGCATCGGTGATACGGCCGCCCATGGCCTCGTCGAGGACTTCCCACGGCGAGGCGCTGTCGGCGTCGCGCAAGACCGGAAGGAGGAGAACGTCGACGTCCAGTTGCGCGAGAGCACAGTCGAAGGTCGTTACTTTTGTATCGGGCATCGGTTGGCCTTTGGTGCTGCTAGATGCGCGGGACAGTGATGCCTGTCTGCGACTGGTACTTGCCCTTGCGATCCGCGTACGACGTTTCGCAGACGGGGTCGCCCTCGAAAAACAGTAGCTGGGCGATTCCCTCGTTGGCGTAGATGCGGGCGGGCAGGGGAGTCGTGTTGGAAATCTCCAGAGTCAGGTGTCCTTCCCATTCCGGCTCCAACGGGGTCACGTTGGTGATGATCCCGCAGCGTGCGTAGGTGGACTTGCCCACACAAATCACGAGCACATTGCGTGGGATTCTGAAGTACTCGAGGGAGCGAGCAAGCGCGAACGAGTTCGGCGGGATGATGCACTCGTCGCCCTTGTAGTCGACGACCATGGTGTCCTCGTCGAAAGACTTCGGGTCGACCACCGTACTGCGCACATTGGTGAACACCTTGAACTCGTCGGTGACACGCAGGTCGTACCCATACGACGACACGCCGTAGGAGATGATGCCCTCGGAGACCTGATCGTCCGAGAAGGGCTCGATCATCCGGTGGTCATGGGCCATCTCGCGGATCCATCTGTCCGGCTTGATACTCATCAGTCGCTCCTCACCCCTTAGCAGCCTGGTGACGCTCGGCGCGTTGCCGCAGCCCCTCATGCCAGTCCATCGATACGGTGTGCTCTCCGAGTCGAGAGTCGCCACGGCCGGGACCGTGATAGTCCGACCCCCCGGAGGGTAGCAAACCCAGCTTCTGGCACAATCCACGCACCAGGTGCTGGCGCCGATGCGGGTGCCGTGGATGGACCACCTCGACGCCGTCGAGCCCTTGAGCGGCGAGTTCGCCCAGCAGTTTCTCGCGCACGCGACTGCTGCCGGGATGCGCAACGACCGCAGCTCCACCCGCGAGGTGTACGGCGACGATGGCGTCGTTGGTGGCGATCATTTGCTTGGGAACCGAGCACGGCTTGCCGATCCCCAGGTATCGGTCGAAGGCTTCCTGCGTGGTGGCCACGTCGCCTTCATCGACAAGAACCTGAGCCAGATGAGGCCGGCCGACCGGCGCGCCTGCGGCGATCGCGTCGACGCGCGCAAGATCTATGTTCAGGCCAAGATTGGCGGCGCGCTCGACCATGACCTCTGCCCGTTCCCGCCGCCAGCCGCGCTGGCGCTGGCCGATCTCGGCCAGGACTTCCGAGTTCAGGTCGACAAACAGCCCGAGCAGGTGAATCTCACGGTTGCCCGTGCGCGTAGAGATCTCGATCCCCGGAACCACGTCGATGCCCCGTTCAGCACCGGCACCGACGGCTTCCGCTACCCCGGAGGTCGTGTCGTGGTCTGTAACAGCAATCGCCGCGAGGCCGGCTGCGGCCGCCTGGGCGACGAGATCCGCCGGCGTTAGCACGCCGTCAGAGCAGCTCGTGTGCGTATGTAGATCAGCGCGTCGGTCGTCGCCCATCAATGCTCCGGGCCGCGAGAAAGGAAGAGTCAGGGGAGTCTCTGGTGGCGGGCTAGCCGGGTCAAGCGCCCGGGCGCGGCGGTCATCGGCGTGGGCGCTGGCGACTATAATGGTGCCGCTCGGGACGGTGCCGGTCGGACCTGCTGAGATCGGCCCATCGCGTTTCTCTCCTACCGGAACAGACCAAGTGGATTTTCGCCTGACAGACGAACAGTCGCTCATTGCCGAGACCGTACGCGAGTTCGCGGAAACCGAGATCAGGCCCTACGTCCGCGAGTGGGATGAAGCGCAACAGTTCCCGACGGAGCTGTACGCCAAGATGGGGGAACTCGGCCTGATGGGCGTGATGATCCCCGAAGAGTACGGCGGGGTCGGCCTCGGCCCGCTAGAGCTGTCCACCGTGATGGAGGAGCTCGGGCGCGTGGATCCAGCGGTCGCCCTGGCTGTGGCCGCCCACAACGGCTTGTGCGTGGGACACCTGTCGGTGGCGGCCACCGACGAGCAAAAGCGGCGTTTCTTTCCCAAGCTGGCGACCGGTGAGTGGATCGGCTGCTGGGGATTGACGGAGGCGCAGGCCGGCTCCGACGCAGCCGGAACGCAGACGCGAGCCGAGTGGAGTGAGGAACGTAACGGCTGGGTGCTCAACGGCTCCAAGACCTTCAACACCAATGGTGCCCGCGCCGACGTGGCCGTGGTCGTGGCCGTTACCAGTCCGGGGCTCGGGACGAAGGGAATCTCGGCGTTTGTGATCGAGGCCGACACGCCTGGCTATCGAGTGGGGCGCAAGGAGGACAAGCTCGGCATGCGGGCGAGCGACACCGTCGAGCTGATCCTGGAGGACTGCCTGGTACCGGCGGAGAACATGCTCGGCGAGCGCGACCTCGGTTTCGTCGATGCGCTCAAGGTCCTCGATCGCGGCCGAATCAGCATTGGGGCGTTGTCCGTGGGGATCGCGCAGGGATCGCTCGACGCCGCACTGGAATACGCCCAGGAACGTCAGCAGTTCGGCAAGCCCATCGCCTCGTTCGAGGCGATTCGTAGCAAGCTCGCACGCATGGCGGGGGCCACTCGTGCGGCGCGCGCCATGGTCTATCGCGCCGCGACTCTGCGGGCGCGGGGCGAGTCGTTCAAGCTCGCCGCTTCGATGGCCAAACTGTACGCGTCGGAGGTGGGCATGTGGGTGGCCGAGGAGGCCGTGCAGATCTTCGGCGGCTATGGCTACGTGAAGGACTACCCGGTCGAGAAGCTCTTTCGTGATGCCAAGTTGTGCACCATTGGCGAGGGGACTTCAGAGATTCAGCGACTCGTGATCTCTCGACAATTCCTCGTCGGATGATCCCGAACGGCCTGGCTACGATACCGGTCGGGCCGCTGGACCATGTGGCGATCGCGGTGCACGACATCGACGCGGCTGCTGGTCGTTATCAGGTGCTTGGAGCCACGCTGACGCATCGTGAGATCGTGGTTGGCCAGAGAGTCGAAGTGGCTTTCTTGGAGGTCCCCGGCACGACGGCCATCGAGTTGGTCTGTCCGACGAGCGAGGACTCGCCGGTCGCCCGATTCCTGCACAGCCGCGGTGAGTCGCTCCACCACATCTGCTTCCGGGTAGCCGATATCGACGCGGCGCTGGCAGTAGCGGCCGAGACGGGAATCAGGTTGATCGACGCGGTGCCGCGCGACGGTGCCAAGGGATCCCGGATCGCCTTCATTCACCCCGAGGTGACCGGCGTACTGGTTGAGCTGAAGCAGCCAGCCTAACGACTCGCCGGGCCGCTGCCACCCAGGTCGGGAGCGGGAGCCCCAGAACTTCGGCTTGCGCCCTCGGCGCCCTGCTCGGGCGTCAACAGCCGGATGGTGCCTGCGGAGTCGATCACCACCACGCCCGTTGTTTGCGTGGAGTCGACTGCCGGTGGCAGCGCGAGACTGTCGTCGGACTCGATTCGCAGGATTCGCGGCGAGCCGGGATCGGCCGGGCCGACACGGTTGCGTGGTCCCTGCACGATCACCCAGGGCCCGTACTGGGGGCTGGCGACCACCCACGCCCCCCACACTGCAAGATCCAGGTGGAGACGGCCATTACCTCTGATTCGGTGCTGGTGGCTGCCGCCGCCGGCCGTGAACGCGTGCACCGCGGCGTCCAGCCCGGGAACCCAGACAAGCCCATCGCGTACCACCGGACTGCCGCTCACCCGGACACCCACGTCCTTGGCGGACCACTCGCGTCTCCCGTCACGGGGACGCAGCGCGTGCAGCCGTCCGTTGCGGTCAATCACATAGACGGCCCGGTCGACCGCAGGCCGTAGCGGCGCAACGACGATCTCCGTACTGCGCCAGCGGACGTTCCCTGTCGCCGCGGTCAGGGCCGTGACGCTGCCGTCCTCGTTGGTGACATAGAGCGCTGTGCCGTCCGGCCCGGCACCAACGCGGCGACCTCCAGGGAGCGAGACGGTCCAGACGATCGAAAGATCGCTGCCGCCCGTACGGTCGAGCAGGGCAATCTGATCGCCGCTGACGACGACCACGGCCCCACCTACCAACAGGGCGTCGTTCACCGGTCCAGGCAATGCGGCCGTCGCAGTGGGGGCGCCGTCGGCGTTGAACCACAGCCAGCCGCCTTCCGTCGCGACCAGGACGCCCTCATGAAACGCGACCGGCGCGAAGGTCAGTGGTCCGTTCAGGCGAGCCTCCCACAGCGTTTCGCCATCGTCGATGTCGAGGGCATCGAGTCGGTCAGCGTAGGCGACGAAAACCGCACGGCTTCCGACCGCGGCGGCGCGTACCGGGACCTCGCTATCACCGCTCTCGTCGTCGCTCGATACCGTCCAGGCTACGCGCAGCGGCGGCGTGGCGACCTCGTTCGGATCGACCCTGGTTGGCACGGGCGCCAACGGGTCGATGGATGCGGCTCCCGAGCACCCCGTGCTCGCCAGCAAGACTACGGGCAGGACCCAGCGGCAGATGTTCATCGACTACCCCAGCGTAGTTTTGTGCGCAGCACGTCGAAATAGGAACGTTCGCCGGGTCGCGCGAGCTTCAGGCAGTGCGGCGAGCGCCTCACCGAGACGCGATCGCTGGCGTTCAGCAGGATGCCTTCCTGGCCATCGAGGGTGAGGAATATCTGCAGGTCGGACGACACCAGCTCGATCTCCACATTGGCAGCTCCGGGGAGCACCAGCGGGCGATTGGACAGCGTATGAGGCGAGATCGGCGTGAGAACGATGGCGTCGACTTCCGGCATTACGATGGGGCCGCCCGCCGCCAGCGAGTACGCCGTCGATCCTGTGGTGGTGCACACGATGAGCCCATCGGCGACGAAAGAGCTGACCATTTCTCCGTCTACGGTGGCCCGGAGTTCGACTACGCGCGCCAGGTCCGTCTTGTTGATGACGGCGTCGTTGAGCACGTCGCGCGCGACAGGCTGGTCGCGTTCGGGCCCGTCGACGGTCGCGCGCAACATCTGACGGGTGCTCACGGAGTACTCGCCGCGCAACACTGCTCGGATCGCAGGCTCGAGTTCTTCGCGCGTCGTGGCGGTCATGAAGCCGAGGCCGCCGTAATTGACGCCGAACACGGGCACATCTTCCGCGGCGGCGTCGGGAGCGATCGACAGCAGCGTTCCGTCGCCGCCGAGCACCACCAGAAGGTCGCTCATCGCGGCAAGCTCACCGCGCGGCACACACGCGCCGTCACTGAGCTTGCCGGCCTCCTCATCGAGCGTGACGCTGGCGCCGCTGGCCTCGAGCAGTTCGATTAGGCTGTGCAGCTCGCTGCGCAGATCCTCGTTGCTGGGCTTGGCGACGATTCCCACTCGACGAAATGGTGCACTCATGTACTGCTGCCTGTGACGCGATCGTCCGGGACCTCGAGTTGCTCCAGCCAACCCTGGACTTGGCTGGCGGCGCTGTCGAGTCGCATGTGAAGAAAACACTCCCAGTTTCCGGCGGGCCCGCGCAGAGGGCTCGGGTGGGCAGCCACGATGGACCAGCCGAGCGACCGTGCTGTCGCTGCCACGCGCTCGATGACCGCCCGCCGCAGGGTCCCGTCGCGAACGACCCCACCTTTCTCTACCTCCGTGGGACCGGCCTCGAACTGCGGCTTCACCAGTACCAGCGCGTCGGTATCCGGCGCGCACAGCGTGGTGACGGCAGGCAGCACCTTGCCTAGGCCAATGAAGGCGACATCGATCACCAGCAAGGACGGAGGCTCGGGTAGCTCGGGCAGGTCGTCGGCTCGCATATGACGGGCGTTGGTCCGCTCCATGACGTGGACTCGCTCGTCCTGCCGTAGCGACCAGGCCAGTTGGCCGTAGCCGACATCGATGGCGACCACGGCCCTCGCGCCGGACTGCAGCAAACAGTCTGTGAATCCTCCGGTGGAGGCCCCGATATCGAGCGCCACGCGACCCACCGGGTCGATGCCGGAGGCCAGGAGAGGGGTGGCGAGCTTGTCGCCTCCACGGCTGACAAAGCGGGGTGGCTGCGCGATGTCGAGCATCGCGTCGGCTCGTACCTGGCTGCCGGGCTTATCAACCAGCGTGCCGTCGACGCGTACCTGGCCGGCGAGAATCAGTCGCTTGGCAAGACTTCGGCTCTCGACCAAGCCGGCCTTCACGATAGCTTCGTCGAGTCGTTGTCTCCCCGCCGCGTCGCGGCTCCCGACAGCTGCGGCGGCCACTACTTCGATCTCGAAACGATGTACTCGGCCAGACCCCGCAGCGGCGCGACGTCCGTTGGCGCGAAGCCGTCCAGCGCGGTGACCGCCTCGTCACGCAATCGGCAAGCCTCTGCTCGGCTCGCCTCGACGCCGATGAGGGCGGGGAAGGTGGGCTGCTCGCGTGCCGCGTCGCCTCCCGGATTCTTTCCCAGTTCCGCGGCGGTGCCGGAAACGTCGAGCAGGTCATCGACGACCTGGAAGGCCAGGCCAACCGCATCGCCATAGGTGCGAAGGGCGGCCGCGGCAGTGGCATCGCCTCCGCCCACGAGGCCGCCGCAGACCACCGAGGCGGTCAATAGCGCACCGGTCTTCCATGCGTGCAGCTGGCGCAGCGCCTCGACGTCCAGAGTCTTTCCGACGGCCTCGACGTCGAGGGTCTGACCACCGCACATGCCGAGGCTACCTGCCGCCCGAGCCATCTCGACATTGGCCTCTGCCCACGCGGCGGGGTCATCGCTTGCCGCGGTGGCTCTCGCCATGGCCTCGAAGGCAAGCGCCTGAAGGGCGTCACCGGCGAGAATGGCAATCGTTTCGCCAAACACTACGTGCGCCGTGGGCTGGCCGCGCCGCAGTTCTTCGTCGTCGAAGGCCGGCAGGTCGTCGTGAATCAGCGAGTAGGTGTGGATCAATTCCACGGCGCAAGCCGCCGGCATGGCCAGCTCCGGGTCGGCGCCGCACGCGCGGCTGCCAGCAAGCACCAACAGCGGCCGGAGTCGTTTGCCTCCGGCGAAGACAGAGTGGCGCATGGCCGCGTGAAGAGAGGCCGGGAGATCATCGGCTCTCGGCAGCACGCCGTCGAGAGCGGCGTCGATGCGCGGCCGTGTCGACTCCATGTGCTGGCGAACATCGAACGCCGCTGTTGCAGCGGATTCGTCAGCCATCGTCTTCCGTAGACCCGTCGATGGGCGTGGTCGTGGGTTCCTCATCCAGGTCGCGCGTCAGGATTTCCAGCTTCTGCTCGACGCTGCCAAGGCGCGCCCGGCAGTGACGAAACAGGGCGACCGCCTGTTCGTACACGCGCAGCGACTCCTCCAACGGAACATCGCCGTCTTCGAGTTGCCCGGCAAGCGCCTCCAGCTGGTCGAGGGCTGTATCGAAGGGCAGGTCCTCGATCGATTCTTCGTTACTCAAGTTGGTGTCCTTGTCAGGCTCCTGCAGCAGGAGGTGCTCAGCAGCTCAGCGTCAAGTTATCAAGAATTAGTGGTCCTCGACGCTCGCGTCGACGCGGGCGACCTGGCAGAGCAACTGTCCACGCGCCAGCTGTACTCGAACGTTGTCACCTACCGTCGTATCGACGGCATCGCGCAGCAGGGCGCCGGCAGCATCCTGACAGAGCGCGTACCCGCGTCCGAGCACGGCGAGCGGACTGAGTGCCTCTGTGCGCGCGGCGGCGGCACCGAGTCGTCCGCTCCGTTGTTGGATCCGCGCAGCGGCGGCTGCCCTGAGCCTTGCGCGCGTACCCGCGAGGCGCTGCGCACCGCGGCTCAGCAGGGCCGTCGGCTCATGACGAAGCAGTGCCGTGCTCATGCTGCCGAGCCGCCGTTCAGCCCGTTGCAGGTTCTCATCGAGGGCCGACTCCAATTGCTCCCACGCGCTGTCGACGCGCTGTTGGTTCGCCGCCACCGCGCGCGCTGGTTCGCTCAGTGCGCGGGTCAGCCGAGGTTGTTGCAGGCGTCGCGCGGCCCTGGCGGCGGTACCAACGCAGCTCTGCTCCACTCGCCGGCGCAGGGCGTGCGCCCGTTGTAGCAGTTCGTCGCGCGATGGCGCAACGATCTCGGCAGCGGCTGTAGGCGTGGCTGCCCTGCGGTCGGCCACCAGGTCGGAGATCGCGAAGTCGACTTCGTGCCCGACCGCCGAGATCACGGGGATTTGCGACTCGGCGATCGCCCGCGCGACGATTTCCTCGTTAAATGCCCACAGATCTTCCCGCGAACCACCGCCGCGGCCGACGATGATCACCTCGGCCACACCGTGTTCCTGGAGCAGCTCCATGGCCGCGACAATCTCCGCCGCCGCCATTTCGCCCTGCACCCGCGCGGGAGCGAGGAGTGCGCGCAGGGCGACGCCCCGACGCTCCCACACCTTGCGCATATCGTGCCAGGCGGCGCCCTGGCCCGAGGTCACAACGCCAACACAGCGTGGAAGCAGCGGGAGTTCCCGCTTGCGATCGTCGTCGAACAGTCCCTCTGCCGCGAGGCGCTGCTTCAACTGCTCGTAGGCGAGTTGCTGCGCACCCCATCCGGCGGGTTCGAGGGACTTGGCAATGAGCTGAAAGCGCCCCTGCGGGGCGTAGAGCGTAAGGTGCCCACGGGCGGTAACTTCGAGGCCCTCCTCGAGCTCGAACGGCACCGACCGATTGTCCCCCCGGAACATCGCTACCGGTAAAACGCCATCGTTGTCTTTGAGGCTGAAGTACCAGTGGCCGCTGCGCAGCGCGCGCAGGCTGGTTACCTCACCGCGCACCCAGATGCCGTTGAAGGCGTTCTCGAGAGCCCATCGGGTCTCCTCTAGAATCTCGCTGACCGTCCAAATCTCGCGTTCCTCGTCCAGCGGCAGCGTCTGCTGACTCATGCGGATCCGAATGGTGGATCGACGAAGCTCTCGATGGCAGTAGCCTGTCCAGTTGCCGGGTCTGCTTCGACAACCACTCCCGCCACGGCCAAACCGCCACTGGCCACCTGGAACCGCACCGGGCGGGCGGTCAGCAGGCGCTCGATGGCCAGGTCGGGACGGGTTCCGATTACCGAGTCGTACGGTCCGGTCATGCCCACGTCCGTGCAGTACGCGGTGCCGCCGGGGAGGATGCGCGCATCCGCCGTGGGCACGTGGGTGTGGGTGCCCATGACGGCCGTCGCGCGCCCATCGCAATACCAGCCCATCGACAGCTTCTCCGACGTGGCTTCGGCGTGCATGTCGAGGAAGATCAACTTCGTGTTGGCGCCGATTTCCTCGAGGATGCGGTCCATCGCGGCGAACGGACAATCGATGGGCGGCATGAACACACGCCCCTGCAGATTGACGATGGCCACGGCATCGCCATTGCGCGTTAGCCCGAGATACAGCCCGCTGCCCGGGGGCGACCCGGGGTAGTTGTCGGGGCGCAGGACACGCGCCTCCTCCACGAGCGTCTGTTCGATAGACGCCTGTGCCCAGATGTGGTTCCCGCTCGTGATCACATCCACGCCCAGGGCCAGCGTCTCGTCGACGATTGCCGGCGTTATGCCGCGGCCTCCGGCGGAGTTCTCCGCGTTGACCACCGTGAAGTCGACCTCGTACTTGCGTTGCAGGCGTCGTAAGCGATCACCCAGCACCTGTCGGCCGGGTTTACCGATGACGTCGCCGATGAACAGGAGCTTCAATGAGCGACCTCTACTGCGCGAGTTTCGCGGATTACGGTGACCTTGATTTCGCCGGGGTACTGGACCTCGCGTTCGATGCGATTGGCGATGTCGCGCGACAGCCAAAGCGATTCGTCGTCGCTCACCTTGCTGGGCTCGACGATGATCCGTAGCTCACGACCGGCCTGGATGGCGTACGCCTTGGCGACGCCGCGGAACGAGTCGGCGATGTGCTCGAGCTTCTCGAGACGCTTCACATAGGTCTCGAGCATGTCACGTCGCGCGCCGGGCCGGGCTGCCGAAAGCGCGTCCGCTGCCTGTACCAGCACGGCCTCCACGGTTGCCGGTTCGACATCAAAATGGTGCGCTTCCATCGCCTGGATCACCTCGTCGGCTTCACCGTACTTGCGTAACAGATCGATGCCGATCTGCAGATGTGTGCCCTCGACCTCCTGGTCGATGGCCTTGCCGATGTCATGGAGCAGGCCGCCGCGCCTGCCGATTGCTTCCTCGCCCCCGAGTTCGGCCGCCATGATGCCGGTGATGGTTGCGACCTCGACCGAGTGGTGCAGGACGTTCTGGCCGTACGACGTGCGGTACTTGAGCATGCCGAGCAGGCGGTTGAGCTCGGGATGGAGGTCGTGAACGCCGGCCTCGGCAGCGGCAGCGGTGCCGTCGACGGTGGTCTGCTCCTCGATCTCGGAGCGAACGCGCTCAACCACTTCTTCGATCCGTGCCGGGTGGATGCGGCCATCGGCGACGAGCCGTTCCAGCGCCAACTTGGCGATCTCGCGCCGATAGGGATCGAAGCTGGAGATCAGGACGGCCTCGGGTGTGTCGTCAACGATCAGATTAACCCCGGCCATCATTTCGAAGGAGCGGATGTTACGCCCTTCGCGCCCGATCACGCGGCCCTTCATGTCATCGGAGGGGAGAGCCACCACGGAGACGGTGTTTTCTGCGACGTGGTTGCTGGCGCATCGTTGAATGGCGAGGGCGATGAGCCTCTGTGCCTCCAGCGCCGCCGTGTTCTTCGCCTTGTTGACGATCTTCTCGGCTACCCGCGAGCCTTCTTCGCGTGCCTCGCGAGCCATGACGCGGACCAGTTGAGCACGAGCGTCGTCGCGGTTGTAGGAGGAGACCCGCTCCAGCTGTGTAACCGCCTCGTCGCGATGTACGGCGGCTTCGTCGCGCAGGAGATTAACGTCGCGTTCCATGCCCGTCAGCCGTTTCTCGTAGCGGTTGAGCTTTCGCTCGCGCTCGTCGGACTTGCTGACGCGCCGCTCGAGCGCCTCCTCGCGTTCGTGCAGACGGCTCTCGGAGGCGAGCAGTTGTTGACGACGCTCGCGCGCTTCCTCCTCGAATGCGGTGCGGTCGGCCTGCAGCTGTTCGCGGCCTTCGAGGCGGGCCTCCTTGATCACCACGTCGACCTGCCCTTTTGCATCCAAAAGGAGGGAATCAGCGCGGGTGCGCGCTTCGTCGACGATCCGGTTCGAGGTTCGTTTGCGCGTGGCAAGCGCAAAGGCGAGCGTTGCGATGGCCGCCAGGAAGGCGGCGGCGCCGCCATAGACGAAATAGTCGGGCATGTGTCACCCCCGGTAGCTCTGAGGCAACGACAGGCGAGAACAGGCACCCATGGGAGGCGCCTGTCGCTCCGGAGTCACTAGTGTGACGTCAACTACGCTACTCGCGCGGGCTCAGTGTGGGTACGCTTGGCACCCCGGTGGCCCGCTACGCATGTTGCTCTTGCGTTGGGTAAATGCGGTCGTTGTCATTTAGTTGGCGTTCCGGAAGCATTGTTCAGCGGTTCCAGGGCAGCTAGCAGACGTTCGCTCAGGCCCTGGGTCCGTTGTTCGATCTCGTTCTCTCGTCGCTCGAGAGTTTTTTGGGCTCGGTAATAATCATCGGCGATGTTGAGCGCCGCCAAGACGGCCACGCCGACATCGTCGCCGGACTTGGCCTGACTCGCCATTTGTCGCATGCGACGGTCGACGTACTCGGCCAGTGTCCGGATCGTTTCGGGATCATGTTCACCGCCTATGTTATAGCGGCGCCCATAGATATCAACGGACGTCATGATGCTGGTGACTCCGGAATGGTGAGCGAAACTTCCGCGAGGCGATCGCGAACCCGCAGGAGGCGCTCGCGAATGGCCGCCCGCTCTTGGTCCCAGTCGGCGCGAAGTGACTCGCTGTCGAGTTCGTCACGCTTGGCGTCCTGCAACGTCTCGGCCTTCGCTGTTTGACTCTGCAGGCGGTCCTGTAAGGACTCACGCTGGCGCGTAAGTCGCGCGGCGGTTTCCTCTACGGCGGCGACGGCTGCCTCGAGCGCGACGAACGGGTCGTCTGACATGGTCAAGACCTTCTTCGGGGGCGGTTACTGCTAGCGTCGCTCGGCGTCGAGTTCCTTCACCAGGCGCTCGACGACCGAATCGTGTGCTACCTCGATGTCTTCGGCGGTGAGCGTGCGCTCGCTGGATCGATAGGTCAACCTCAGCGTCCAAACGGATGTTCCATCGGGAAGATCATCGCCCTCATAAAGCCCCAGCAGCCGATAGTCGGCCAGCGGAACGTCGGTAGCCGCGCCGAGGGCGACCGTGACGCCAGCGTAGAGTGTGCCGTTCTTGACGAGCAACGACACGTCGCGCTCCGAGGCCGGGTAACGGGGCAGGGGAGCCAGCTCCAGCGCCGGCCGCTCGCGCCCGGCGAAGTCCTCGATATCCAGTTCGGCCACCCACACGTCCGATTCCACCGATGCGGTCGCCGCGACGGCTGGATCGATCTTGCCCGCGAACCCGACGACGCTGCCCTCGCACGAGATTTCGGCCCCGGTGCCGGTCTGTATCCCCTCGACCGGAGCCGCGGCCCACTGCAGTTCGGGCCAGCTCATGCGTTTCCACAGGGTTTCCACGGCGCCCTTCACGTCGCTGAACGACGCGGCGCGACTGTCAGCCGACCAGTGCGGCGCCGCGATCTCACCGGTGGCCAACAGGCCCATGCGCCGGCGTTCCCCGACGGCGGTTCCCGTCTGCGGCACGAACGTACGGCCGATCTCGAAGAGCCGAATCGCCTGCTGGCCGACGCTACGGTTGCGGCCGGCGGCCGCGAGCAACCCCGGCGTCAGATTCCGGTGCATTACGGCGAACGCCTCGGATAGCGGGTTCGCCAGTTCCACGTAGGCAGAGGACTCGCCAGCGAACGGAGCCTGCTCGGTCTGGCTCGTGAAAACAAAAGTCATCGCTTCCCAGAAGCCCATGGATGCGGCTGTCGTGCGAAGCTGCATCTCGTCCAGCAGCACGGGCTGAAGACCTCCGCCGGTACGACTGCGCACCAGCGGTAGCGTGCCGGGGAGATTGCCGTACCCGTAGAAGCGGGCGATCTCTTCGATCAGGTCCACCTCGCGATCCACGTCGACGCGGGGCGCCGGCACGGTGGCGGTGAAGCCCTCTGCGGTTGCCTCGAGTTGGAAGCCGAGCCCGCTGAGAATGCGCGACACCTCGGTCGGCTCGACGTCGACGCCTAGCAGGGCCCGGATCTGATTACTGCGGAGCGCGATCTGCCGCGGCTCAGGCAGGGCGCCGGTCATGTCCAGGGAGTCCACGCTGATCGTGGCGCTGGCGAGTTCGTGCAGCAACCCGCATGCCCTTTCCACGGCGGCGTCGATGCCCTCGGCGGAGAGCCCGCGTTCGAAGCGGTGGCTGGCATCGGTATGCATCGCATGGCGCTTGGCCATGCGCCGGATCGTCACGGCATCAAAGAACGCGCACTCGAGAAGTACTCGGCGTGTGGTTTCGGTCACGCCCGCGTCGTTGCCGCCCATGACTCCGGCCAGACCGACGACCCGTTCGTGGTCGGCGATCACGAGATCTTCGGCGCTGAGCTCGCGCTCGATGTCGTCGAGCGTTACCAGTTTCTCTCCAGACGTTGCCCGTCGAACGATCAACCCGTCGCCGCGCAGCTTGTCCATGTCGTAGGCGTGCATCGGTCGGCCCATTTCCCACATCACGAAGTTGGTGATGTCGACCACATTGTTGATGGGGCGCAGCCCGATGGCCTCCAGCCGGTCGCATAGCCACTGGGGCGAAGGACCGACGGAGACGTCGATCGCGACGCGGCCTAGGAAACGCACGCATGCCGGATCGCGGAGCTCGACGCGGGTCAGTTCGGCACTGGCAACCGCGGGATCAACCGGGAACTCGACGGTCGGGGTGCGCAGGGGCTGGTTGGCCGAGAGTGCCATTTCCCGCGCGATGCCGAGATGGTTCATGGCGTCGGGGCGGTTGCTGGGGAAGTCGAGGTCCAGCGTTACATCGTCGCCGTGGGGACGCGCGTCATCTACCACCAGACCGAGCATGGACATTGCTTCGTGGAGCGCGGTGCCCTCGGGCAGGTCCGTGTAGGCGGCTATCCAGTTGCGTGAGAAGCGCATTGTCGAGCCCGATCAGGAGGTGAACTGACGTAGGAAACGCAGGTCGTTGTCGTAGTACGCGCGGATGTCGCGCAGACCGTAGCGAACCGCAGCGATGCGGTCGACGCCCATGCCGAAGGCAAAACCTTGGACCTTCGTCGGATCGTAGCCGACGTTCTCGAACAGAGCCGGGTGGACCATGCCGCAGCCGAGCAGCTCTACCCATCCCGAGCCTTTGCACACCCGGCAGCCATCGCCATGGCAGGCGGGACAGGTGGCATCGACTTCGGCCGACGGTTCGGTAAAGGGGAAGTAGCCGGGGCGAAATCGGGTCTTGGTTCCGGGCCCGAATAGCGCTTTGGCGAAGTGGTCGAGGGTGCCCTTCAGGTCGGCGAGCGTGATGTCGGTGTCGACGAGAAGCCCTTCGCACTGCACGAACATGGGGTTGTGCGTGGCGTCGGGCGTGTCGCGCCGGTAGACGCGTCCGGGAACGATGATGGCGAGCGGCGGCTGGTGCTGCTCCATGTAGCGGATCTGGACCGGCGACGTGTGGGTGCGCAGCAGCAGGTCGCCCGCCAGCCTCATGGTGTCCTGCTCGTCGCGAGCGGGGTGCTCCTCAGGAAAATTCAGCGCGCCGAAGTTGTACCAGTCGGTTTCGACCTCGGGCCCGTCGACCACCCCGTAGCCCATCGACACGAAGACGTTCTGGATCTCCTGCAACGTCTGCGTGATGGGGTGCAGACCTCCCAGGTTGTCCGGGATTGCTGGCAGCGTTACGTCGACCAGTTCCGCCTGTTCGCGAGAGGCAGTAGCGGCCGAGCGCAGTTCGGTCTCGATCTGTTCGAGTCGTGCACCGATCTGCTGCCGCGCTCGGTTGGCCGCGGCACCCGCGGCGCGCTTGGCGTCGCCGTCAAGCTCCCGCAGCGCCTGAAAGAGCGCGGTGACCGCTCCGCGCTTGCGTCCGAGGTAAGAAGCGCGGAGTTCCTCGAGTGCATCGAGATCAGCGATGCCTAGGGCATCAGCCTCGAATCGCGCAACGATGCCGTCGGCATCCCCGGCGTTGGCCGCGCTGTCGTTCGGATCGCTAGACACGACCCCGCTCAGGCGAGGGCGTTCTTGGCGGTAGTTGCGAGCGCTTCAAATCCGCGTGGATCCACGACCGCAATCTCGGCGAGTACCTTGCGGTCCAGGCCGACGCCAGCTTCGCTCAGCCCGTGCATGAACTGGCTGTAGCTAATTCCGTGCTCGCGCGTGGCGGCGTTGATGCGGACGATCCACAGGCGACGGAAGTCGCGCTTCTTGCGCTTGCGGCCGTGAAAAGCGTAGGCGAGGGCGCGATCAACCGCATCGCGTGCCTGGCTGTACGTACGGCTCTTGGCTCCGTAGTAGCCCTTAGCTTGCTTGAGTACGCGACGACGGCGCTTGGTGTGGACATTGCCACGTTTGACGCGGGCCATTTTCTATCTCCGTTCGAGTGCAGCTAGTCGTTGAGCAGGCGATCGACCCGCTTGTGGTCGGCGCTACTGACGAGACCCGACTTGCGCAGGCTCCGGACACGGTCCTGGGACTTGCTGGCCATCAGATGACTCTTGTAGGCGCGGCCGCGCTTGATCTTGCCGCTGGCAGTGCGCTTGAAACGCTTGGCAGCACCGCGGTGTGTCTTCATCTTTGGCATTGGGTTCCTCGTCGCTCGCTTCGAATGTCGGTTGGGTCGGGTTAGTCCCGCTTCGGTGTCATTACCATGTGCATCTGGCGACCCTGCATCGACGGCCGGCTCTCGACACGAAACGCGTCGCCGAGATCTTCCTGAACGCGCTCCAAGATGGCGCGGCCCAGTTCCGGATGTACGACCTCTCGACCTCGGAACATGATCGTTGCCTTGACCATGTGACCTTGTTCGAGAAACCGCTTGATGTGATTCAGCTTGAAGCCGTAATCATGATCGTCGATCTTGGGTCGGAATTTTACTTCCTTCAGCTGCGGCTGATGTGCCTTCTGCTTCTTGTCCTTCGCGAGTCGGTAGATGTACTTGCCGTAGTCCATGAGGCGGCAAACTGGCGGTTTCGCCATGGGTGCCACTTCAACGAGATCGAGTCCGGCTTCCTGGGCTCGCCGCATCGCGTCTTCGGTGTCGACGACGCCTGCCTGCTCGCCTTCAGCGTCGATCAGCCTGACTTGAGGAACACGGATGGCCTCGTTGGTGCGGTGTCGCCTGTCGCTAATACTCGTAACCTCGGGTTGTGGAACTAAGTGGCAAGAAGATAGTAGGCGCGGCCGGGCTCGAACCGACGACCTCTTCCGCGTCAGGGAAGCGCTCTCCCAACTGAGCTACGCGCCTGCGGTTCTTTGACCAGACGGCGAAACGGCTCCCTGCCCGCCAGCGCGCGCACGGGAGCCGCGACCGAGTCGGGCACAATAATAGCAGCGGTTCCGGAAAACGGTCAACGCGATATCTTCGCCTAGTGGCGCCTCTTCGCTCCGGAAAAGAAAGCCACGACCACGGCCGTGAGGACATC
>JAJCXS010000286.1 GCA_029263335.1 Acidobacteriota bacterium
CCGTTTCCGCGCGTCGCCCTTCAGGGCACGCCACTCATACAGCACAACAAAGATGGCGTCGTCCGCACTGGTCAGGATCCTGAGGTGAGCACGGAAGAGCTGGCGCAGCGCCGCGAGCGGTTCCGTAGTCGCCGCAATCGCCTCGCGGCAGATCGCCAGAGACCGCGCCATGCCGCGCTCGGCCACGGCGGCCAGGATCTCGTGCTTGCTCGGATATCTGTACGTCAGACTTCCGAGCAGAATGCCCGCAGCACCCGCGATCTCTCGTGTGGTGGCCGCCGCGTAGCCCTTCTCGCGAAAAAGGCCGGCCGCCGCCGCCAAGATTCGGTCTTCCATTTCGCGCTTGGTCATTTGACCAAATTAGTCGAACACCCACCCGTGATCAAGCCGGGAAACTACGGGGTGCGCCCTTGGGGCTCGGGATCCAGGTAGGCAAAGAAGGCCGTCACCAACTCTTCGATGAGGACCTCGTCGCTAGGTCTCATGTCCGCCGGCCAGAACTCGTGGTAGAGAAATACCTCTCGTAGGGTCCCCGTCACGAACAACATCCCGACCCGTGCCCTTGTCCGGAACTCCGGCGCGCCGTCCCCCGCTATTCGCGTCATCGCATCCTCTACCCTCAGGAAGCTCTCGCGGGCGTACCCCAGACGACGGTCTCGCAAGGCAGCGTCGCTTCGGGATCGCTCAATCAGAGCGCGAAGGGCGCCCCGATTACGTTTGTAGATGTCGACAAGATCGGTAATCGCGCCTCTGAAGAACTCAACAGGATCACCGCCCTCAGACTCGAGCGCTGCAAGACGCCACGTCGTGGCTTGGATCTCGCCGTTGATCCGCTCCTCCAGGTGTCGCAGCAGGTCATCTTTCGCCCTGAATCGAGCGTAGAAGGCTCCGGTGGTGACGCCTGCGCCATCCACGATCTCCTGCAGCGAGGCCTCCCCGAATGTGCGGCGGCGCAGCACCGACTCCGCAGCTCCTGCCAACAGGTCCAGCGTGCGCCGGCTGCGGTCCTGCTGGGGAGCTCGCCTCGCCCGTGAATTCATTTCGCTGCGCCTCGTGGTCGATCGAGGCCCCCCGCGAGAAGAGCCCCCATGGCGGAAGCGACAATGATCATGAAGAGCCCGTCGGACAGAATCAGCGCGAGGGGCTGGCCCGCCTGGGCGCTATCGAACGCGAAGGTGGCGCTAACCACGCCTAGCATGGCCCCGAACCGAGCCCCGTCGATGAAGCCGACGACGCGGCCACCTGTCAGCAGCCGGGTCATCAGGTACGAGCCCAGCAAGGCCAGCAACAGCTTGAGGAAGAGAAACGAGGGCGACGGCAGCACCGCGCCCGCCCGCGGGACCCCTAGCTGATCCATCCGCAGGCCGCCGAGAACGGGTTCCAGGTACCAGGCAACGCCGGCAAGTACGGCCACCACGCTGGTCCCTAACAGGACAGAAAGTCGATTACTCATGAAATTCGGCTCCGAAGGCGATGGATCGCAGGGGCATTCAGGGGTTGGGTAATCTGTTCCACTGAATGATAGTAACTATTACTATTTATCTTATGCAAGGCACACCCGTACCCTCTCGTTCAGCACGTCGGTGGGCTCTCTAGCCTGCGCTCCTGTCGCCTGACGCCGCGCGCGAGGCGCGTTGGGCTTCCGTCTGTGCCAGGTAGAGCGCCGCGCGGCGCCCTTGGCTGAGACCGCTCACGGCCGTCTTGGGGAACGACACGCCTTCGAGCGCATCGCCGGCCAGGAAGACACCGGGTTGTCGGTCCAGCTCAGCCTCGACCCCGGCCTTGATCCCCCGATGGCCAATTTCGTACTGCGGGATGGCCGCCCCCCAGCGCACGATCCGACTGAAGATCGGCGCGTCATCCACGCCGAGCACCCTCTGCAGGTTGCTGCGCGCCAAGCTCAGGATTTCCGCGTCGTCGAGCTCGCTGACCTGTGCATCGAGACGGCCGCCGAACATCGCGCGGGCCAGAAAGCAGCCGTCCGGACTGCGACCAGGCCAGATGTGCGATTCCCACAGACAACCCAGCATGCGCACGCCTTCCTCGCGCGAGATCAGCACCCCAAATCCGAGCGGGAACTTCGCCGCCGCGGCAGCATCGAACCCGAGCCCGACGACAACCACCGGCGGGACCGGTATCTGGGCCAAGAGGTCCCCGACCGTGGGTACGAGCGTACCGAGAAGACGGGCAGCCCCCTGCACGGGGGTGGCGATCACCACGGCGTCGGCAACCAACGTCTCGCCGCTGGCCATGGCCACGACGTAAGCGCCGGAACCGTCTGCGGCGGCCGCGTCCCGTCGGATGTCGGTGACCGAAACTCCAAGCCGCAGGTCGATCCGGGGATTCGCGGCGAGCGCCCGGGGCAGCTCTTGCAGGCCGCCCTGGAATGAAGCCAACTTGCGAGTCGGCGCATCCGTCTCTTCGTCAGCCCGCCGCTTCGCGGTACGGCGCCGCGCCAAACCGGCACGAATCACGGAGCCGTGTTCCTGTTCCATCTCCCGCAGAGCGGGGAAACACGACGCGACCGACAGCCGTGCCGCATCGCCGGCAAAGATCCCCAGCATCGCGGTATGAGCGATACGCTCAGCGATGCGCGCACCGAAGCGGCGGCGGCAGAACTCGAGAATACTCTCGTCGTCCCCTGCCCCTCTCGGGACGAAGGGCTCGCGCATCGCACGAAGAACCCCGCGAGCGCCCAGCAGACTTCCCGGGGTCGGCAGCAACAGACCCGGCCCGAGGCGATGCAGGCGACCGCCGCGGTATATGAAGCGCCGTGCCGCAGCCGCCTGCGCGGCCACCTGGCGATCAGCGAGGCCCGCCTCGCGCACCAGCCGCACAACCTCAGGCTCGGTATCGAGATAGCCGCCTGGCCCCGCCTCCACCATCCATCCATCATCGTTCATGGAGGTCGAACGTCCGCCCACCTCTTGGCTGCGCTCGAGGACCAAGATCTCGAGGTTCGCGTCCTCCCTCGCCGCGGCATGGGCCGCGGCAAGGCCCGAAACGCCGGCGCCGATGATTACTAGGCGGCCAGCCATCACACGGTACGACTGAACACTGGAGCGTCCTGCTGCTGATGCTGTTCGCGCCAGTACCGATCGAAACACATGGCCAGGTTACGAACAAAAAGCTCGCCCAGCGGCGTTACCTCGATGTGATCCGGATCGACTCGCACCATCTTCTCTTCGACGTGCCGCTCCAGGCACCGCAGGTCTTCGGCGAAGTACTCGCCAAACTCGATCCCGAAACGTCCCTCGACGGCTCCGATATCGACGCGAAAATTGCACATCAACTCGTGAATCACGTGCCGTCGAACGTCGTCATCGTGGCCGCGCTCGAGGCCACGCTCGACCGGCAGCCGACCGGCATCCAGCGCCTCCTCGTAGCTGGACAGTTTCTTCTCGTTCTGAACGTAGGTGCCGCCGATGTCGCCGATCGCTGAAATACCGATGCCGATCACATCGGGGGCGGGCACGACACTGTACCCCTGGAAGTTGCGCCGCAGCTCGTGACGCCCTCGGGCAAGTGCCAGTTCGTCCTCGGCACGAGCGAAGTGATCCATTCCGATGGGCACGTAGCCGGCCTCGAGGAACTGCTCGCGCGCCAGCGCGAATAGAGCAAACTTGGTGTCGCGATCGGGCAGCGACTCCTCTGTGAGTTTGCGCTGGTGTCCCCGCATCCAGGGCACGAAGGCGAATGAGTAGAGCGCCACACGGTCGACCTCCAGGGCGATGACCTGATCCACGGTTTTTCGAAACGTCTCGGGGGTCTGCAGCGGCAATCCGTAGATGAGATCGGCATTGAGCCCATGGAAACCGAGTTCGCGGGCACGGTCCATCAGCACACGCGTCTGATCGAGCGTCTGGGTGCGGTGAATACGTTCCTGGACCTCTGGAGTGAAATCCTGGATGCCCATCGAGAGGCGGTTGAACCCATGTTCCGCGAGCATGTCGATGTGGTCCGTCGTGGTCACACGCGGATCGATCTCGACGGCGAGTTCGGCGCCGGGGCGGGCAGGAAAGCGTTCCAGGAAGTGCGCGAGCATGCGACTCAGGTCGGCCGGTCGGTAGTAGGTGGGGGTTCCCCCACCCAGATGCAGCTGCGCGACGCTGCGGCGGCGCGGCAGGCGTTCCGCGAGCATATCGATCTCTTGGCAGACTCTGTCGATGTAGGGAGCCGCGCGACTGTAGTCCGGCGAGATGATGACGTGGCAAGCGCAGAACAGACACCGCTCGTGGCAGAACGGCAGGTGCATGTACACCGACAGCGGGGCCTCGTGCGACTCGTCGGCCGTGCGTAGTAGCTCGTCGTACTGTTCGGCGGTGAGCGGCGCGAACTCCACAGCCGTCGGATAGCTGGTGTAGCGCGGGCCCGGCTGGTCGTAACGGGCCAACAACGAAGCGTCAACGCCCCGCAGTGGTGCGTGGCTTGGTTGGCGTGACTCAGACATCGACGGCCTCCTCGGCAAGCGTTGTCGAAGGCGCGTCCCCACCGGAGCCCTCGCCAGCAGCGTGCACCTCCTCGATCAGGGCCGTGACGCTCTCGAGCGGGGTCTCGGGCAGCAGTCCGTGCCCGAGATTGAATATGTGACCGGTCGCAGCCGTTCGGTCGAGCAACGATCGAGCCTCGCGACGAGTGCGCTCGGGCCCCGCGACGAGCACTGCCGGGTCGAGATTACCCTGAACTGCGCGCTTGCCGCCGAGCTGCTTCTGCAGCTGTGGCAGGTCGACTCGCCAATCGACCGACAGCACCTCGAAGGGAAGGTCCAGGGCCGCATCTACCAGATGGGAGGAATGCTTGAGGTACAGAATGCGGGGCACGCCGGCGGCGCCGGCGCGCTCGAGCAAGGTGCGCAAGTGCGGTTTGACCACGCGCTCCCAGTCTGGCCTCGACAAGAGGCCTGACCAGGTCTCGAATACCTGTACGGCTGCTGCGCCTGCCTGCGCCTGCTGCACCAAATAGTCACCGCACAGCACCGCCAGACGCGCCATGAGCTCGTCCAGCACCTCGGGCGACGCACTGGCCATGGCGCGCAAGGTCGGGAACTCGCGTTTCCCCTGACCCTCGACCAGGTAGGCTGCGATGCTCCACGGCCCGCCGGCGAATCCAAGAACCGGGATACGGCCCGCCAGCTCGGCGTGAACCTGGCGGACGGTCTGAACGACCCGCGCGCCGATCTCTTCCGGCTCCGGTCGCAACAGCCCGCGTATGGCTTCGAGGTCGCGGAGCGGGTGCTCGACCACCGGCCCGGGAGCGAACTGCACGTCGATACCAAGCGCCTCGACGGGGCTCATGAGATCGCCGAACACGATCGCCGCGTCGAGCGGGAACCGCTGCACCGGCATGAGCGTGACCTCGGTCGCGAGATCGGGCGTCGCGCACAGATCGAGGAAGGAATATCGCTGCCGGAGGCTGCGGTATTCGGGCAACATGCGCCCGGCCTGGCGCATCAGCCACAGGGGACGTCGTGGAGTCGGCTCACAGCGGAGCGCGCGCAGCATAATGTCTTGCACTTAACCCTCTCGAGGATCGCGGGTGAACCGATACATTCGGCCCGGCGCCTGATGGAAATGGCAGGGTCGCTCAGGGTCGGATTCGAAGCGACATTGGAGCTTGCCGATGAGATCGTCTACGACCCGCGTGGAAGGAAGCACCTCGTAGCGCCAGACCTCGTTGAGGATCGTGTCCCGGCTCAGAGCTTCACTCTCGCGTTCGCTCAGCAACGTCAGCACAGCCGCCTCCTTGCCTTCGAGGCGGTGCTCGACACCGTCCCAGGCAACGGCCTGGCCGGTCTGAAGATCGAAACTGTTCTCACCGAAATGGATCGTCGGAGCTTGCTGGCTCGGTGTGCCGCGACGCAACAAGCCGTGCACCCGCAGCAATAACTCGCGCAGGTGAAACGGCTTGGCGAGGTAATCATCGCCGCCCGCCTCGAGACCTCGAATCCGATCCTCGGTCTCGCCGCGCGCGGTCAGAAACAGAATGCGTACGAGCTTCCCCTCGCGGCGGAGGATTTCGCAGATGGAAAAGCCGTCGACACCGGGGAGCATCACATCCAGCAGAATCAGATCGTAGGGCTGAGTTCGCGCCAACTCCAGCGCGTCTTCACCCGTACGAGCCACGTCAACGCGACAGCCTTCCGCCAGCAGGTTCTCGCAAATCACGTCGCCGAGATCGCGATCGTCCTCCACGACGAGCACGTAGGGATCAGCAATAGCGTTCATTGGTCCTGAACCACGCTCCGCGCCTCTCGCAGCGCAGAGGCTAGTGCATCGACAAGCTGATCGATGTCGCCCGCATCGTGCGCGAGCGAAAGGAACCCGACCTCGTAGGCGGAAGGAGCGAGATAGATACCGGCGTCCAGGAGCGAGTGGAACAAGGGCCGGTAGCGCTCTGCAGCCTGCGCGCCGATCAACTCCGGCTGACGCGGAGGGTCGCCCGATTGCAGGGACAGCCAGAACAGCGATCCCGCCCGTACCAGGGTTACCGAGTCATCCGTAACCGCTGCTTCGAACCGCGCTTGCAGCCGCGACCCCAGTTGCTCCAATCGCGCCCACGCGTCGTCCCGCCGGAGGATGCGCAGGGTGGTCAGGCCGGCCGTCACAGCGAGCGGGTTCCCGGAGAGCGTGCCTGCCTGGTAGACGTCCCCAATCGGAGCCAGGTGAGCCATCAGGTCGGCGCGCCCGCCAAAGGCCCCCACTGGCAGCCCGCCTCCGATTATCTTTCCGAAACAGGCCAGGTCAGGCTCGATCCCGTAGTGTTCCGCGGCGCCACCGGGCGCCAGGCGGAAGCCCGAGATGACCTCGTCAAGGACCAGCAATGCGCCATGGTCCGCCGTCAGCCGCCGTAGACAACTCAAGAACTCGGGCCGCTGCACAAGCAGCCCATTGTTGGCCGGAACCGGTTCGATGATTACCGCCGCGATGCGGTCGCCCTCCTTACGAAACAGCTCTTCAGCCGCGGCCTCGTCGTCGAGCGGCAATACTCGGGTCAGCGACGCAAACTCCTCCGGCACGCCGGCCGAGTCTGGCGTCCCGAACGTAGCCAGGCCGGATCCCGCCGCGACCAGTAGCTGGTCGACATGGCCGTGATAGCAGCCGGCGAACTTGACCACCAAGTCGCGCCCGGTGGCGCCCCGGGCCAAACGTAGCGCGCTCATGGTCGCCTCGGTCCCGGACGAGACAAACCGTACTTGCTGCAAGCCGGGGTACATTTCGCAAATCAATTCGGCCAGCTCGATCTCCGCGCCGCATGTCACGCCGTAGCTGGTGCCACGCGCCGCGGCCACGCTGATCGCCTCGACCACCTCGGGGTGCGCGTGACCGAGCACCAACGGCCCCCACGAACACACGAAGTCGAGAACCCGCCGGCCGTCGGCCGTCGTCAGATGACAGCCCTCACCGCGTTCCACGATCAGGGGGTCGCCCCCGACAGCACGGAAAGCGCGGACCGGCGAACTCACGCCGCCCGGCATGCACAGCTCTGCTCTTTGCCTCAGGGATCGCCCCGGCGCGACCGAACTCATAGCCATCCCTCCTGTAGTGCCTTGCGGGCGTGGTACGTGATGAGGATGTCGGCCCCGGCGCGTCGCATCGCCACGAGGTTCTCGCGCACCACCGAACCTTCATCGAGCCAGCCGCGCTCCGCCGCCGCCTTGACCGCCGAGTACTCGCCGGAGACGTTGTACGCCGCAAGCGGGAGATCCGTGACCGCCCGAACCGCACGGATGACATCCAGGTACGCGAGCGCCGGTTTGACCATCACCATATCGGCGCCCTCGGCGTCATCGAGACGAACCTCGCGCAGTGCTTCGCGTACGTTCGGCGGGTCCATCTGATAGCTACGCCGGTCACCGAACTGGGGCGACGAGTCGGCGGCGTCGCGAAACGGCCCGTAGTAGGCCGACGCGTACTTCGCCGAGTACGCGAGGACTCCGGTCTCAACCAGACCGCGGGCGTCGAGCCCGCGGCGTATCGCACCCACTCGTCCGTCCATCATGTCGCTCGGTGCCACCATATCGGCGCCCGCCTCGGCATGGGCCAAAGCCACCTCGACGAGACGATCAACGCTGGCGTCGTTGACGACCGTCTTGCCGTTCACGATGCCGCAGTGGCCATGGTCTGTGTAACCGCACAGGCACACGTCGGTGACTACGAGCAGATCGTCGCCAAATTCTGCTTTGAGCCGGCGCACAGCCTCGGCTTGACTGCCCGAGCTGTCGCTGGCGGCACTCCCGACGGCGTCCTTGTGTTCGGGCGCGGCCAACCCGAACAGCATCACTGAGCGAATGCCGAGCCGCAGGTCCTGTTCGACCTGTGGCACCAGGGTCTCGCTCCCCAAACGCTCGATCCCCGGCATCGAAGCGATGGCTTCTCGACCATTCGCCTGCGGCAAGACGAAGTGCGGCATCATCAGCTGGTCGGAACTCACGCGGGTTTCTCTCACCGTCGCTCTCATGACCGAGGAGCGACGGAGCCGGCGGGGTCGATGCAGTGGCAGAGAGTTCACGGGATAGCCTCCAACATGGCTTCTAGGCTGCGATTCTCGGCCTGGGCGGCAACGTGCATCCCTGCCGCCCTCGCGGCGGCAGCTGTCGTCGGGCCGATGGTTACGATAGGAATCTGGGGGTCCAGCTCGGCGCGCGCCCGCAAACCGTCGACGGCAGAGGGGCTCGCGACCAACACGACGTCAATATCGGAGGCGAAGCGCTCGCGGCGCTCGAGCGGGGGGCCGGCCTCGGTGCGATAGATGTCGAACCGTTCGATATGGGCGCCACGGGGTTCGAGCGCCTCTTCGAGGACGCGCAGCCCACCCCGCGCGGCGGCGATCACAACGGACGCGCCTGCCTGCCGCGGCGACAAGCGCCTGAGCAACTCCGCAGCCAACGCCGCGCCCGTGCCGCCCGCGGCCGTCAGATCGACACGGCCGAACTCTCTCTCGGCAGCGCTGGCGGTAGCAGGGCCTACCGCAGCCACCTCCACGTGTGATGGCAACGGGTCGACGAGCAGCGCAGCGGCAACCTCGACGCCGTAGGGCGACGTTAGCGCCAGCCAATCCGCGCGAGCCATGCTCTCGCGCAAGCGAATCGCGACGTCATCGCTCGTTGACACGGGCACTCGGCGAATGCACGGAAACGAAACCGGGACCCCGCCGCACGCTCGCACCTGCGTGGCCCACTGCTCGCAGCCGCGCTCGCTCCGCGTCAGCAGAACACGGGCGCCGTCCAGTTTCTTCACGGGGACTCCTCACCAGCGTGCGCGATCTCCGCCCAGGCCATCTCGGCCAGCGCCTCCGGGTCGGCTCCCCTCACCTGCCCGGTTACAAGTCGCCCCTGATCGCGCAGCGCGTAGTGCAACGCGTACGCCTCGTCCGACATCCTGCACCACGCCCCAAACGGCAACTCACAGCTACCCTGCACAAGGGCCAGCAGACGGCGCTCTGCCATCAAAGGCAACGCTGCCGATTCGTCGTGCAGTGGGGTCAAGGCGCTGATCAATTCGGTCGCGTCGCAGCGAACCTGCAGAGCCAGAGCACCTTGCGTCGGGGCAGGGACGAACCAACTGGGGTCGAGGCGATCGAGATGAAGACCGGCGAGATCAAGAGCGCTCCCGGCCTCCTCGAGGCGCTGTATCCCGGCGCCGGCGAGAACAATGGCGTCGTACTCGCCTGCGCGCAGTTTGCGCACGCGGGTGTCGACGTTGCCACGCAACGCCAGAATCTCCAGGTCGGGGCGTGACGCGTGCAGCAACGCTCCTCTGCGCGACGACGATGTACCAACGCGCGCCTCTGCGCCCAGCCGTACGCCCTTCCCTTCCTCATCAATCGCATCGTCACGTACGACGAGTACGTCCGCCGGGTCGAGGCGCTCCGGCACCGCCGCCACCAGCAACTCCTGGGGTCCGTCCGACGGCAGGTCCTTGTAGCTGTGCACGGCCAGATCGATGGCGCCCTCGATCAGTTGACGCTCGATCTCGCGCACGAACACCCCGGCGCCGCCGAACTCCGGGAAGGCCGATGTCTGGTCGCGGTCGCCGCGCGTCTCGATGATCACTTCGACCGGCTCGTGCCCGGCCGAAGTCAGCCGAGCACCGATCTTGCGTGCCTGCGCGAGAGCCAGCCTGGAACCTCGGGAACCGATACGAATCCTCATCCCAGCACCTCCGCCGAGGAACTCGGCGCCTCGAGTTCAAGACCCGACGGCAGCGGTCGATCGTCCGCCTCCCGCAGGCGTGTCAGCTCCTCGGCAAGCGCTTCATCTGCCGCCGTGAAGAAACTCTCCAAAACACGAAATCCGTGCTGCGTCGCCAGAGCGCGCAGGCCCGCGGTGGGCAGATGTGCGAAGCGCCGCGCCAAGACCTCCGCCCACCGACGAACGGCAAGCTCCGTCGCCTCGTCAACGCCCGCTAACTCCTTCTTCAAGAGGCGCTCGACGCCGCGTTCCGCCGTCGCCCGATATCGTCTTTGCAGTGCTGCGAGCATCGGCGCGATGACCCGATCCACCAGCTTGGCGTCGAGGTCGACCAGGGCTCTGTCGACGAGCTCACGGGCTGCCTGACCGGCCTGCTCGCGGCCCCGGCGATGAGCCTCGGCCTGCACCAGGATCTCCTGCATGCCGACGCGTTCAAGCCCCACTAGCCTGGCAACCTCGGGGTCGACGTCGGGCGGGGTGGCCAAGTCCACCACGAGTGGGGAATGACCACTGTGGCTCGCCGCCAGCCGCTCCAGATGCGACCGATGCAAGACCGGCTCGGGAGCGCCCGTGGCAAGAACGACAGCGGCGACCTCGTCGCTCAGCCCTGCCCGAAGCTCCTCCAGCCCGTGGCCACCCAGGAGTCCAAACTCGGCCGCCAGGTCCTGCGCCTTCGATGCCGTACGGTTGAAAACACGCGCTGGCACGTTCTCCTCGGCGAGCGCGCGGGCGCAGTGCACGATCATCGGGGAGACACCAACCAGGGCCACCACACCCGATTCTCGGGCGACGCGGTCGCGCACGTGTGAGAGCGCCAGCTCGGCAATCGAGACCTTGCCCTCGCCGAGTGCCGTCAGGCGATGGACCCGCCGACTCAGCTTGAACGCTTCGTCGAACAGCCAGCTCAGAATCGGCCCCCGGGTGCCCGCCTGCGCCGCGAGATCTGCTGCCTCACGCAGCTGGCCCACGATCTCGCGTTCACCGAGCATCGCCGACTGCATTCCGGACGCCAGCAGGAACAGGTGCTCAGCAGCCCCTTCCCCGCCCCACGCGGCCAGTTCCGTCTCGGCCTCGCGCGCTCGCGGCTCCCGGCCGCGCAGCGCGCGGAACACGCGCGGTCGGATCGCCGCCACCGGCGTGCCCGTGGCCACCACGAAGACGACCTCCACCCGATTGCAGGTGGCCACGTACACCAGCTCACGGGCGCCGATCTCCTCACGCAGCTGCGGCAGCCGTTGCAGGCGCTCGTCCGCCGGCACCGTATAGCGCGCAAGGGCCTCCGGGCCACCATGTCGCCAGTCGATCCCGACGATGCCGATTCGGTTCATCGTTCCGTAACCAACCTGGCCAGGCCCGCCACGAAGGCCTCGTTGTCCTCTACGGCCGGCAGATAGATGAACTGATCTCCACCCGCCTGGGCGTACTCCTCCGCTCCGAGCTGCGCGATCTCTTCGAGCGTCTCCAGGCCCTCGGTGATGAACCCGGGAGTAACCACGGCCAGGCAACGCGTTCCCGCCTCGGCCTGTTCCGTGATCGACGCCGCCGTTCCGGGGCGGAGCCACGGTTCGGGCCCGAACTTCGACTGGAAGCACAGCGTGGCGTGCGCCGGCTCCCACGACAGAGCACCCAGCAGAGCATCGAAGGTGCGGCGCGCATCGCGCACGTAACGTCCGCCCTCGCGACGGTCATAGCGCTTCGGAATGCCATGGAAGGAAACCAGAAGATGTTCGGGCTTCCTTCCGGACTCGGCCAGTTTGGCCCGGCACTGGCGGGCGACTCCCTCAACGTATCCGGGCTCGTCCGGCGGGATCTCCAACACCGTGAGTTTCGCCGCGAGACCCGCCGCGGCGCGCCGAGCCTCGTCGATGATCGTCGTGCTCGTCGAGCAGGTCCGCTGAGGGAAGAGCGGTACGACGACGATCTCATCGATCCCCGCGCGATCTGCCGCGTCCAGGGCCGAGGCGATCGACCGAGCGCCATAGCGATAGGCCCAGTCCACCTCGACACCGTCGCCCAGCTCCGACTGCAGCGCTTGGCTCAGCCGACGCGTGCCGCATTCGAGCGGCGAGCAGCCGTCCTTGGGACAGAAGTCGCCGCATGGGCCACTGCGCCAAATCGACTCATACATCTGCGCGACGCGTTCCGGGCGCGAGCGCAGCACCATGTGCTCGAGAATCGGCCGCCACAGCCAACGAGGCAGGTCGATGACCTGAGGGTCGGTGAGGAACTCTGCCAGGAAGCTCCTCACGGCATCCGGCGTGGGCCGGTCGGGCGTGCCGAGATTGACCAGAACCAC
>JAJCXS010000287.1 GCA_029263335.1 Acidobacteriota bacterium
CCGGGCTGGCGAGTGCTTGGATCCGACAGTGCCGGTCATCGCCCTGACCGCCCGGGCCGGTGAACAGGATCGCATCGAGTGTCTGGAAGCGGGAATGAGCACCTTTCTGACCAAGCCCGTGCGTCGAGCAGAGCTCGAGGCCGCCGTACGCCGAGCCTGCAGCGAGGGCGACGGTGCACAGCAGCAGGAGAGAAGCGAACTCGGCGGTGCTGCGTGAGGTTCTGACAGCGCCTCTGGCTCTTTCTTAGCAGGTTCGATCCCACCACCGCCACCGGACCCGCCCGTTGGGCTGGCGTGCAAGGATGTCCGGCGATACCGTGCGTCTCAGACAGGCACATACGGGCCTGCAGACATCGAACGCCGACCGGACTCGCGGCGGCGCCGGAGGGCTCCTTGCAGCGTATCGAGGGCGTTAGCAAACTCGTCGGGCGAGAGCGCTACGTCGATGACCTCGATCTGGGCGAGCATCTTTGGGGGGCCACGGTGCGAAGTCCCGTGCCGCGTGGCCGGGTCACGGATCTGCGTTTCTCCGCCGAGGTGGACTGGTCCGAGTTCACGATCGTTGTCCACACCGATGTTCCCGGGGACAACACGGTGTTTCTGCTCGAGGCAGACCAGCCGGTTCTTGTCGCTGAAGAGATCCGACACATTCACGAGCCGATCGTTCTCTTGGCGCACCCGTCGCGAGATGCCGTGCGGCGGGCAGCGAAGCAGGTCGACGTCGGTGTCGATCCTGCCGATCCGTACTTCGATTTTCGCGCAGCTCCCACGGCTGGTCAGCTGCAGCGGGGCGACGACAACGTCCTGAAACGGCTCGAAATCAACAAAGGCGACGTCGGGGCGGCACTGGCAGCGGCCGCCCATGTGGTCGAGGGCGTCTACGAGACCGGCGCCCAGGAGCATGTGTACCTCGAGACCCAGGGCATGGTGGCGTGGGTCGAAGACGGCGTCGTCTGCATCAAGGGGAGCATGCAGTGTCCGTACTACGTGGCGAAGGCGGCAGAACGCGCTCTTGGCCTCGATCGAGAGCACCTGCGTGTGATGCACGCTCCTACCGGCGGCGGTTTCGGTGGCAAGGAGGAGTTCCCTTCCATCATCGCGATCCACACGGCACTGCTGGCGATGAAGTCCGGCCAGACCGTGAAGATGATCTACGAGCGCACCGAGGACATGGCCGCGACCACCAAGCGCCATCCGTCCCGTGTCCGGCATCGGACAGGACTCGACGGCGACGGCTGTCTCCTGGCGCAGGACATCGAAGTGATTCTCGACGGCGGTGCCTACCAGACGCTGTCGCCGGTGGTGTTGAGCCGGGCCATCATTCACGCGGCGGGTCCCTACACGTGCGACAACGTTCGTATCGTCGGCAAAGCCATGCTGACGAACTCCGTGCCGTATGGTGCCTTCCGCGGGTTCGGTGCACCCCAGAGCCAGTTTGCCAACGAGCGGCACATGGACGTGGTGGCGGGCCGGCTCAGTCTTGATCCGGTCGAGTTCCGCCGCCGCAACCTGATCAAGGACGGCGATTGCACTGCCACCGGCCAGGTCATTGATGATGGGACCGACCGCGTTGGCGTGATGGAACTCGCGCTTGCACGGGCGGACTACTTCGATCGTCGTGCCGAGCATCGCAACTTCAATGCGCAACACGCGTACTTGCGGCGCGGGCTGGGTCTGGCGACGTTCTTCCACGGCGCGGGGTTCACCGGCGCGGGCGAGGTCCACCTGGCGTCGCGGGTGATGGTGGCCGGACTGCCCGACGGCCGAGTGGAGGTTCTGACCTCTAGCACCGAGATGGGGCAAGGGTCGCGCACGGTTCTCACCCAGATCGCGGCGCAGCGTCTTGGCTACGCGCCCGTCGATATCGTGATCGTCGACCCGGACACACACCGGGTGCCGGACAGCGGACCGACGGTGGCTTCCCGCACGTCGATGGTGGTTGGCCGCATTCTTGACGACGCCTGCGCCGCGCTACGCCAGCGTCTTGGTGATGCCGAATTGCGTGGCGATGCGTTGCGGGCTGCGATCGCAGCCTGGCACCGCGAGAACCCCGGCGGACGACTGTCGGCGGAGGCGAGTTATCGTCCGCCCCCCGGCGTGCAATGGGATGAGGAGAACTATAGAGGCGAGGCCTACGGCGCTTTCGCCTGGGCCGCGTATGTGGCCGAGGTGGAGGTCGATTTGCGCACCTACACGGTGCGTTGCATCGGTTTTCGCGCTGTGCAGGAGATCGGCCGCGTGCTCAACGAGACGCTGGCAAGAGGCCAGATTCAAGGCGGAGTTGTGCAGGGTATCGGCTGGGCTCTGCTGGAGGAATGCATGCTTCATGAGGGTGCCATGGTGAACAACCAGCTGACCAACTACGTGATTCCTACCAGCGCCGACGTCCCCCCCATCGATGTCATCTTTCTCGAGAATCCCTACGAAGAAGGAGCGCTCGGGGCCAAGGGTATCGGCGAGCTTCCGTTGGACGGGCCGGCGCCGGCACTCGCCAATGCCGTCGCCGATGCGCTTGGCGTGGAGCCCAACGTCATTCCGATGACGCCGGAGCGCATGATGGATCTGATAGAAGGGACAGCCACCCATGACTGATTCCCGCATCGAGATCAGTTTTACGCTCAACCGGAGGCCTGTGACCCTGCGTGTCGACCCGCGGTCGCGTCTCCTGGATCTGTTGCGCTACGACCTCGGTCTGCCCGGTACAAAGGAAGGCTGTGGCGAAGGCGAATGCGGTGCGTGCACGGTGCACCTGGACGGTGTTCCGGTTAATTCCTGTTTGGTGCCCGCCTGGCAGGTGCGTGATCGCGCCGTTCTGACGATCGAAGACACGGCAGAGGCGGCCGTCGAGCGAATGCTCGACGCCGGGACGACGCAGTGCGGCGCGTGTACGCCGGGAGTCGTGATGACCGCCCGCTGGCTGGAGGCCAATCCTCGGTTGCTCGAGCGGTTCTCGGCGCGCCATCTGATGGCCGGCAACCTGTGTCGCTGCACCGGCTATGACGGCATCATCGACGGCATCGAAATCCCCGTTCCCGACAGGGAGGAGGCCTGATGCGCGTCGATCTCGCCACGTCCTTTGAGGAAGCCCTTCGCATCAAGGCGGAGCGCTCCGACGTAGTGCCAGTCGCGGGCGGCACCGACTTGCTGGTGCACTGGCCCGACGCGCACGCACTGCAGGAGCGCGACTGGCTGGACCTGTCGGCACTCACCGAGCTGTCGCACATTCACTTCGAGCCCGACACGGTCGTACTGGGCGCCTTGGCGACGTATTGGGACGTCATCCAGGACCAGCGCTTTCGTGCGTTGCCACTGTTGCCGGCAGCTGCGGCCACCGTCGGCTCGTTGCAGATCCAGACGCGTGGCACCTGGGCAGGCAATATCGCCAACGCTTCGCCGGCGGCGGACGGCGTTCCGGCGCTAATGGTCTATGACGCCGAAGTGCAGCTGGCATCAACCTCGGGTCGGAGGTCGGTGCCGCTCGCCGACTTCTATCACGGCTACAAGCAGCTGGAGGCGCGTCCCGAAGAGCTGATCGAGTCGATTCGGGTGCCGCTGCGGCCTCACGATTTCGAGAACTTCACCAAGGTGGGGTCGCGCGCAGCACAGGCCATCACCAAGGTCGGCATGGCGGTCGCTCATTCGGCCGCAGGTTGGCGAATCGTGGCCAACAGCATGGCGCCGACAGTGCGCCGCTGCCGGACGCTGGAGCGACTCGTTGAGTCCGGTGGAACGGTGGACTCGCCGGATGGACTGCTGTCCGCGATTCGCGCCGACGTGAACCCTATCGATGACATCCGCTCGACAGCGGCGTATCGAGAGAGGGTGTTCTCGCGTCTGCTCTACCAGACGCTGCTGCCGGCCTGTAGCTCGTTCAGTTGATCTTCGTGGCGATCTGCGGACGCTCCTTCAGCGTGCGCCCTGCCCCGTTGCGGTCAGTCTTTTCGCGAAGGTCAGTCTTGTCGCGAGTTGTAGATCTCGCCACCCGCGTCGACGTAGTGCTGAAACACCTCGCGCGCCTGCCCTCGGCAGACGCCGGTAACAACCTCGATGCCGCGCGCGCCGACGGCTTCCTGCCAGTTACTCGGGCGGTCACCCTCGTCGAAGCCGATGGCCCGCGCGTCTTCATCGGCGGCACCGCACACTAATCGGCGCACACCTGACCATGGCACGGCGCCCAGACACATCGCGCAGGGTTCGCAGCTCGACACCAGTTCGTGGTCGCCGCCGTTGGCACCGAGATCGTACGTGCCGAGCGCTCGCTGCGCCCGCGCGATAGCCATCATCTCGGCGTGCGCATGCGAGCAGCCGTTGGGTACCACCGCGTTCACCCCGATCGACACGAGGTTGCCAGTGCGACGCTCGAAAATAGCCGCGGCGAATGGTCCGCCGGTGCCCTCGGCAACGTTACATGCGGC
>JAJCXS010000288.1 GCA_029263335.1 Acidobacteriota bacterium
GTGGGCATCGATCCCTGGGCCGTGCTGCGATCCGCAATCGCCGACCTGCGCTGCGGTTATTTCTGCGAAGGCTTCAGCACGATCACGATGCAGATCCCCCGCAACCTGGACCGCTACCTCGGCGGCGACACATGGTTGCCCAAGAGTAAGACGCTCGAGCGCAAGATCCGTGAGGGCGTCTATGCCATTCAGATCGAACGCCACTACACGAAAGAGCAAATCTTCGCGATCTATGCCAACCAGATCTTCATGGGCGGCAGTGTCTATGGATTCCAGTCGGCGGCAAAACAGTATTTCGGCAAGAACATTGCGGACGTCACGCTGCCGGAAGCCGCACTGTTGGCGGGCATGATCCAGACACCGAACGCGTACCGCCCCGACTTGAACCCCGATCGCGCGGTGTCAAAACGCAACATCGTGCTCGGCCGGATGCTCTCCGAGGGCTACATCACTGAGGCCGAGGCCGAGGAAGCCAAAGCCACCCCTCTGCTTCTCGGCAGCGGAGAAGACGCATCGGAGGTCGGTGACTACTTTACCGAGGAGATCCGCAAGACACTGATCACCCGCTACGGCATGGACGGCATTTACCGTGGCGGCCTGCGCGTGAACACGACCCTGGACCGTTCCCTGCAGACAGCTACGGAGATCGCGCTGAAGGCCGGCATCCGGAGAGTCGACAAAGAGGCCGGGTGGCGCGGGGTCAGCCGCAACCTGCTCGATGAAGGCGAGGATCTCGATACCTGGCAGGACCCGCCGTGGGACGAACCGCTGACGGCCGGTCGCATCGTCAAGGCTGTCGTACTGGAGGTGGAACCGGAACGTGCGCGGGTGCGCTTTGGAGACCAGGTCGCCGTGCTCACCCCGGACGACATCGAGTGGACGCAGCGAACGCGTATGCAGCGCCTGATGCGCGTCGGCGATGTCATCGAGGTACTGCTCGAATCGCAGGACGAGGATGCCACGTGGGAGCTCGAACTGGACCAGGAGCCGACGCTGCAGGGAGCCGCGCTGGTCGTCGAGAACATCACCGGCGAAGTTACGGCGCTCGTCGGCGGCCGGACTTTCGACAAGTCCGAGTTCAACCGCGCGACCCAGGCCAAGCGTCAGACCGGCTCGATTTTTAAGCCTTTTGTCTACTCGGCGGCGGTGAAACACGGCGTAACACCCTCGGAGCTATTCGTGGATCAGCCCAAGGTGTTCCGCGACGCCTCGACAGATCAGCCCTACTCACCCGAGAACTTCAATCAGGAGTACATCGGCATCACCTCGATGGCCGAAGCGCTGACCAAGTCGCGCAACGTGCCGACCGTAATGCTGCAGCAGAAGGTCGGCCTCGAGAACGTCATCGACACCGCCCGAAGCTTCGGGCTGACCGCCAACTTCGCGCCCTACCTGTCCCTCGGGCTCGGCGTGATGGACATCTCCGTTTGGGAGATCGTCCGCGCCTACACCGTGTTCCCGAATCAGGGGGTACTGGTGGAGCCGCACCTCGTGCGCGAGGTGTACGACCGCAACGGCCGCCTGCTGGAAGCGGCTGAACGCCAGGCGCGACGCGTGCTGGAGTCCGATCAGGCTTACGTCATGGCTCGCATCCTCGTGGCCGGCGTGGAGCGCGGTACCGGCGTACGGGCGAAGCCGTTGGCGCGCGAACTCGGCCTTATGCTCGGCGGCAAGTCGGGCACCACCGACGATCGCACCAACACCTGGTACGTGGGCTTCTCCCCCAACCACACCGTCGGGGTTTGGCTGGGGCACGATGACAATCAACGCATCCATCGCCGCGCCACCGGTTCGAGCACGGCCCTGCCCATCTGGATCGAGATCATGCGTGCCGCGGAACAGGGCGCAACGCCTGCCACGCTACCGATCCCGTCAAATATCGAGTTGCGCACAGTCGATATCTTTACCGGGCTGCTGCACAGCAACTACTGCAAGGAGGGCGTGGAGCTCGCCTATATCGCCGGCACCTCGCCAACGCGGACCTGCGGGCCAACGGAGCGCGCCATCCTGGATCTACCGGCGTATCAGCAGGCCTACTTCGTGAGCAACGGCAAGCTGGACACCAGCGGCGATTGAGCGGCCCCGGCTGGAACTACTTCGCTCCCGCCCGCCACTTGAGATAGCCCTCGACAAAGGGCTGCAAGGCGCCGTCGAGAACTCCCATGACGTTGCCACGTTCCACCTCGGTCCGATGGTCCTTGGCCATCTGGTAGGGATGCAACACGTACGAACGGATCTGCGACCCGAAGCCGATTTCCTTCTTTTCGCCCTGCTTCTCGGCCATCTCGGCCTCGCGATTCTGGCGTTCGCGCTCGTACAGTCGCGCTCGCAAGACCGTCAAAGCCATGGCCTTGTTGCGATGCTGAGATCGTTCGGCCTGACTCTGTGCCACGAGCCCCGTCGGCACATGGGTAATGCGCACCGCCGAGTCGGTCACGTTGACGTGCTGTCCACCGGCACCGCTGGAGCGGTAGGTATCGATGCGCAGGTCCTTCTCGTCCAGATCGATGTCGATGGTGTCGTCGATCTCGGGCGCCACCGCCACGGACGCGAACGACGTGTGCCGACGACTTGCCGCATCGTAGGGCGAGATCCGCACCAGCCGATGCACTCCCGACTCGCCCTTCAGGTAGCCGAACGCGTACTGACCCTCAACACGAATGGTCGCCGACTTGATGCCGGCTTCCTCGCCAGGCGTCTCATCAATGACCTCCACGCTGTAGCCGCCCGCTTCGGCAAAGCGCACGTACATCCGCAGCAACATCGCCGCCCAGTCCTGCGACTCGGTGCCTCCCGCGCCGGGATGGATATCGATGAGCGCCGGCCGCACGTCGTCGGGGTCGCCCAGTAAGAGGCGAATCTCGTACGCGTCGAGTTGGTCGCCGAGCTGCGCAAGCGCCGACTCAGCCTCGGCCAGCGCCTCCGATTCGCCCTCGTCCGCGAGTTCGAGGAAGGCTTCGGCCTCGTCGAGAAGATCCTGGAACGCCTTGTCGAGGTCGACGCGTTCGGTCAGCCCTCTGCGCTCGCGCAGCAGCCCCTGGTCACCGCCCTCGTCCCAGAACCCCGGGACCGACATCAGCTCTTCCAGCTCGCCTAACCGCTTCGCTGCGCCAGTCGAGTCAAAGATGACCTCCCAGCGCTTGATACCGGGAGCGCAGCCCGTCGAGTACTCGCCGTGGATCGTCGTTCATGATGTCTCCTAGCGTCCGGTCGCAGAAGTCTGCCTGCGCGAATCTAAACCGTATCCGCCGGTGGCGTCAGCACCGACCGGCCGCGCAAGGCCCCAACCACCGCCACGAACGCGATGATTTGGCAGACGATGCCAAGAACATCGCCCGTGCGCTGGTACAGCGTGGTGTCGTCGCGAAGCCCGATCTCGACCACCGGCACCGCGACCTCTTCGAGGTCGGTCGCAGCCACGACCCTGCCCCAAGGGTCGACCGCACCGCTGATTCCGGTATTGGCGGCGCGCACGAGCCAGCGCCGATTCTCGACTGCGCGCATGCGCGCCATGGCGAAATGCTGATACGGGCCACTGGTCGTGCCGTACCAGCCGTCGTTGGTGATGGTGGCGAGAAACCGCGCCCCCTGCCCCACCTGCCGCCGCGCCATGTTCGGGAAGATGATCTCGTAACAAATCGACATGCCGAACGATGGTATCGCGGCATCTCCGGCCCCCAACAACGGCTGGTCCACATCACCCGCCCGCATGGAACCAACCGCCTGCACGAGCGGCCCCAGCCAACGCAGGACGCTCTGCAGTGGCAGGTACTCGCCGAACGGCACGAGATGACTCTTCTCGTACGCCCCGCCCACGCGCCCGTCGGCACCCAACAGGACCGCGGCGTTGGCCACGTCATAGCCGTCGTCGGCCACGGCCACCCGCACGGTGCCGACGACGATCCGTGTCGCCTCTTCGATGGCCACTCGCGACACCTGGTCATAGGCCGCTGCGTCGCGTTCCAGACCGTAGGGATCGGGCCAGGAGCTCTCGGGCCAGAGCACCAGCTGCGCACCCCGCGCAGCCGCCTGTCGCGACAGCTCGACATGTCGATCGAGGATTTCGCGCCGGGCGCCGACGTCCCATTTCGAGTCCTGGGGCACATTGCCCTGCACGAGGCCCACGGTGAACCGTTCCGCCGCGGGGCGGCTCGTCCCGAGAACCCACACGCCGTGGACCAATGCCACGAGCACGAGTCCCGCGGTTGCCATGGCCACACGGCGCGTCTTGCTGCCATGTTCCAGCCAGGCCGCCACGGCAGCATTCACGAGAACCGCCAAGAACGTGAGCCCGAACACCCCGGCGATGCCCGCAAGCTGGATCATGAGCGTCGCCCGGCCAGCCGCGTAGCCGATTGGCGTCCAAGGAAACCCGGTCATGAACCAGCTCTGGAAATACTCGAGACCCGCCCAGCACGCCGCGACCAGGAAGACCGCCCGGCGACCGCGCAACCCCACCTGCTGCACCACCACGGCAAACAGGCCCCAGTAGGCGGCAAGGTATGCCATCAGCAAACCCGCACCGACGATCGCCACGGGCAGAGGAAGCCCGCCGTGTTGAGTCATCGCCTGTACGACCCAATGCAGGTTCCCGGCGCGAAAAGCCATGCCGAAGAGGAGGCCATATCGCAGTGCGGCCCACGGGTCGGCGCGGCTGGCGGCGAGCAGCAACGGAACGAGGGCGACCCAAACCAGCAGATGCAGATCAGGCTTGGGAAAGGCGGCCGCCATCGCGGCGCCTCCGACAATGACTCCCAAGTACGGCCAGCGCATAGCCGTCATCGAGCCCGGTTAGCCCTGCGTCACCCAGGTAGAATCGACGCCCGGCCAGCCGCTCAGGACGCCATCGACCTGCTGGGCGTCGGCCTGCGTGCCGTAGCGCCCCACCCGAACGCGCCACCTGGTGGTGGCGGTATCCTGGACAACAAAGGTGGGAAACCCAGCCTGTGACAGCTGCGCCTGCAGAGCGCGGGCTTCGCTCTGATCGGCGGTCGCCTTGACCTGAATTACCCAGCCGTTGGCTAGCGACGGATCGTCCGCCGGCAGGCCCGCCGGCGCACTCGGCTGCGCGCCACCAGCGCCGGAACCGTCATCGGCCACAACATCTTCGAACGACGGCGGCGTGGAGCCGGCCGCGGTGCTCTCAGGATCCACGGTGCCCGACTCGTCGATGATCGGTGCAGCCTCCTCCAGCGCAGCATCTCCTGTACCGGCGCCGTCGTCTGCCGCCAGCGCCTCGACCCATCCCGCCTCGGGGAGCGTCTCCGGCGCCTGGCCACGACCCACCATCACGCCGAGCACGAACACCGTCACCCCGACCGCCGCCGCCACCAGAAACGCGGCGATCAAGCTGCCATTGCTGAGCTGGATCTCGTAGTAACTCTGCTTGCCCGAGCCGTTCATATTCCCACCTGGCTGCCTCGGCCTTGCGGTTGCAGGATCCCGAGGGTCGAATCAACGGCGCTGCGCGAACCACCCCGAGCCGCGACGTCGCCGTTTGCGATTCTACTGCATGAATTCGCCCTCGCGCAGGTCACTCGCCGCCGGATTTGTCGGTTCCCGCGCCCTTTTGGCCCAGCACGCTGCCCAGCAGGTCCATTGGTAACGGGAAGACGATCGTGGAGCTTCGATCGCCGGCCACCTCGGTGAGGGTCTGAAAGTACCGTAGCTGTACGGCAATGGGTTCCTCCGCCAGCACCGTAGCCGCCTCCGCGAGCCGCTGCGACGCCTGGGCCTCGCCCTCAGCGTGGATGATCTTGGCGCGCTTCTCGCGCTCGGCCTCCGCCTGCTTGGCGATGGCGCGAATCATCTCCTGGGGCAAGTCGACGTGCTTGACCTCGACGAGCGTGACCTTGATGCCCCAAGGATCCGTGCGTGCGTCGAGAATCTCCTGCAGCTGCGAGTTCAACTGCTCACGCTCGGAGAGCAGGTGATCCAGATCGACTTGCCCGAGCACTGAACGCAGCGTCGTCTGCGCTACCTGCGAGGTTGCGTACATGTAGTTCTCCACCTCCACGATGGCGCGCGGGGGGTCCATCACGCGGAAGTAGATAACCGCGTTCACCTTGACCGAAACGTTGTCGCGAGTGATGACGTCTTGCGGCGGCACATCCAGAACGATCGTGCGAAGCGAAACGCGCTCGATCTTGTCGATCGGCCAGAAGACGAAGATGATGCCTGGCCCCTTGGTCTCGGGCACCAGCCGGCCGAGTCTGAAAATGACCCCGCGCTCGTATTCCTTGAGGATGTTGACCGAGCTGATCAGATAGAACGCAACGATCAGCAGCACGAACGCGAACGGCGAAAGGAATCCCAACATTGGCCTTGCTACCCTTGGTTTGATTGGTTAGCTGAGTGGGGGCGCACTCGCACCACCATTCCACTCTCCAGCCCGGTTACCTCGACGGTGTCTCCCGATTCAACGGACGAGTCCGCACGCGCCCTCCAAACCTCGCCATGCACGAAGACCTCGCCGTCTTCCCCCGGTGCGAAGGCAAGCGTCGCGCGGCCAATATCGCCGACCAGACCGGCGGGGCCGGTTTGCACCTGACCGCGATGTGTCTTCAGCACCAGACTCAACAGGAATGCGGCAAGACCGAATACGGCCAGTGCCGTCGGCACGACGAATGCAGCCTGCAGCCGCATCTCCGGAATCGGCCCCGGCACCAGCATGAGCGAGCCCAACACGAAGGCCACCAAGCCCGCGACGGTCAGCAAGCCGTATGAGGTCACCTTGATCTCGAGGATGAAGAAGAGAATCGCGAGCGCAATAAGCGCCAGTCCGGCGAAGCTGATCGGCAGAACCTGGAACGCGAGCATGGCCAGGACCAGGCTCAGCCCTCCGGCGACCCCAGGCAAGATCGCGCCGGGGGTCGATAGCTCGAAGTAGAGACCGGCGACGCCGATGAGCATCAAGATGTAGGCGATCTGTGGATGAGCGATGATCGCCAGGAGGCGCTGCCGCGCACTCATCTCGCGATCGGTCACCGTGGCGGCGTCGAGATTCAGGTGCCAGACGCGATCATCGCGCTCGACACGACGCCCATCCAGAGCATCAAGAAGAGCCTCGAAACCGTCCACCCTCAGATCGGCGAGGCCCAGATCGAGCGCCTCCGCGGCCGAGTATGAACGGCCTTCGGTCACCGCCTCGATCGCTGGTGCGATGGGACGGCCACGCTGCTCGGTCAGGCTTCGCATGTACGCTTGCGCGTCCTGCAGCACCTTGCGCGCCATCGTGTCGTCGAGCTCTCCGCCCACGGCGACCGGGCTCGCCGCGCCCATGTTCGTGCCAGGCGCCATCGCCACGATGTCGGCCGCCATGGCCATGAAGAAGCCCGCGGACGCCGCCCGGGCGCCGGCCGGCCCGACGTAAAGGCATACCGGCACGTCGCTTGCGAGAAACGCCTGGATGATCGCCCGCATCGAGCTATCGAGGCCTCCCGGGGTGTCGACCTCGAGAACAAACAGATCGGCGCGCTGCTGCTCGGCGTCGGCAAGCGCCTGCACGACGTACTCGGCCGTTATCGGATGAATGGCATCGGCCAGCCGCGCTCGCACTACGAGCGATTCGTCACCTTCCTGCGCGCCAGCCCACAGCGCGCACACCACCGCGAACGACACGATAAGAGCGCGGAAGGGTGTGTTCTTGCTCACCCCAGTATTGTGCACCCTGCGGCGCCGGGGCGCACCGGCTGTGCGGCGGTCGCAGTGGTTATTTCGCCCTGACGTCGTACAGCGCCACGCAATCCTCGAGTCGACTCTCGCCGCCGTCGTTGACCGCAAAACGCGCCGTGCGCCCATCACTCTCGCCGTACATGGAAGCGCCCGCGTACTCCCCTGCCTTGTTCAGGCAGTAGAAGTTGAGACCGAAGTTGGGACGCCCTCCGTCGGTCAGCAGGCGCGGCGATACGGTCTTGTCGGCAATGCGTGCCAGGGCCTCGATGGCTGCGTCCTTCGGCTGGGCTCCGGCGCGCATGAACTCGACGACCAGGAACGATGCGCACTCGACCATGTTGGCCTCGCCACGACCGGTCGAACCGCACGCACCGACTTCGTTATCGACGTAGAGCCCGGCGCCAATGATCGGCGAATCGCCGGCGCGCCCAGGAATCTTGTAGGACATTCCGGAGGTCGTCGTTACGCCCGAGATATCGCCGGCGGCATCCACCGCATTGCAGTTGATGGTGCCGTGGTGGCGCTCGATCGGGGCCATGTCCGCGGCGCTGCCGGTGGCATCGCGCTCGGGTGGGAACCAGTCGTCTTGATCCGAGAGATTCTCTTTCCAGCGCAACCATGCGGCGCGTGAGTGATCCGTGAGCAGGTCCTCGGGGCCGTACCCGTGCGCCTGCGCGAACCGCGTCGCCCCTTCACCGACAAGCAACACATGATCGGTTCGGTAGGCGACGAGCTGGGCGACGTTCGACGGCGTCTTGACGCCCTCGATAGCGGCCACCGCGCCGGCCCGCCGTGTCGGGCCGTGCATCACGGATGCATCCAGCTGCACCACCCCGTCCTCGTTGGGAAGTCCACCGTACCCGACGCTCATATCGTTGGGATCGAGTTCGACGATGTTGACACCCGCAATCACCGCGTCGAGGGTGTCGGCACCGGCCGCGACCATCGTCATGGCCTTGTCGGCGGCCGCCAGGCCGTTGCCCGAACTGATAACAATCGGACGCTTGGCCTGTCGCGTGATCACCGTCGGTGCTTTCGCCGGCACGCCGAACGACCCCACTCCGGCGGCCAGCCCGGTCTTCAGCACATCACGTCGATTCCAGTCGTTCGCCACGGCGGTCTCCTTGCGATCGAGGTCGTCAGTCGTAGCGATGCGCGTCGTCGCCGGTCTGCCGCCCGTAGCGATCGTCGAGACGCACGACGTCTTTCAGGTGGGGCGTAGAAACCTCGAAGATGTCGCATGTGGTGAGCGCGCGCATGCGATGCACCATTCCGGTCGGCACGTGAAATGCCTGTCCCGGTTCGAGCACCGTCGTCTCGAGTTCGTCACCCTCTTTGGCCGCGAATTGCAGCTCCATTCTGCCGCTCTGACAATAGAGCGTTTCTTCCTTCACTTCGTGGTACTGCAGGCTGAGCTGCTCACCCTCCGTGATGTGGAGGATCTTGCCGACGTAGTCTTTGGTTTCAGCCCAGATCAACTCGTGACCCCAGGGCTTGTCTATCTTCCGCATGGCACTCTCTCGGACCCGGGACGAGCTTCCCGGGCATTGGGTTGGGTCCTTCTAGCCCGCAACCAAAAAGCCGCCCGGGAAGTGTGCCATAAGCTGGGAGAGGGCGAATTCTTCGACCTCGCGCGCGCCCGGCAGCGTCAACGCGTGGGACGCGATGAGTCGCGCCTCGCTCATCGGGAGCCCTCGCACGAGATTCCTGATGACGGGAATGGACCCTGGCGTCATGCTCAGCTCGTCGAACCCGAGGCCAAGCAGGACCATCGCCGTCAGCGGGTCGGCGGCCACCTCGCCGCACAGGCTCAGCGGCACCGACCGCTCTCGCGCCGTCGTCGCGATGCCATCAAGAACTCGCAGAACTCCGGGGTGCAGCGGCTCATACAGATGAGCTACAGCGTCGTTAGTGCGATCCACCGCCAACAGGTACTGGATGAGATCGTTGGTGCCAACCGAAAAGAAGTCCACATGATCGGCGAGATGCTCGACAATCATCGTCGCCGCGGGCACCTCCAGCATCGCCCCGATGGGGATATCGTCGGCCACGGCCTCGCCGGCTGCACGCAGATCATCCGCGATGTCGCCAATACGCTGCCTCGCAGCGACGACCTCGGCGGCCTCGGTGATAAACGGCAGCACGATCCGTAGATTCCCGTACGCGCTCGCGCGCAGCAGGCCTCGAACCTGAGGCTCGAATAGGCTGCCGTCGCCCAGCGACCGCCGGATTCCGCGCAGGCCGAGCAAGCTATCGTGCTCGCCGCCGAGAGCGTCGGGGAGATTCTTGTCACCGCCGAGATCCATCGTGCGAATGGTTACGGGCGCAGTTGCAGCGACGGCTTCCAGCACCGCTCGGTATTCCTTGAAGTGACGCTCCTCATCGGGCAGGCGGCCGTCGGCTCTGAGGTAGAGAAACTCGGAACGGAACAGTCCAACGCCCGCAGCCCCATGCCGGCGGGCCGCCTCAATCTCATGAGCACTCTCGAGATTGGCGTGTAGCGTGATCGTGTGGCCATCGGGCGTGACCGCCTCGTGCTCACGTTGCGATGCAAGCTCCGCCTCGCGCTCCCTGTAGGCATCTCGCCTGTGCCGGTACTCGCGTTCCGTAGCCTTGTCCGGGTGGACGATGAGCCGTCCGTCGGCTCCATCCAGAATCACTCGATCACCCGTGTGCACGTGCTCAGTCGCATCGTGCATCCCGACGATGGCCGGAATCTCCAGCGCGCGCGCCATGATGGCCGTGTGACTGGTACGGCCACCGGCGTCGGTCACGAAGCCCAGAACGTGGTCGCGGTCCAAGGTAGCCGTCTGCGCGGGCGACATGTCGTACGCCACAACGATCACCGGCTCGCCGAGACTGTCCAGTCTCGACGCTGACTGGCCCAGCAGGACGCGCAGCAGGTGCGTGGTCAGGGTCTCGATATCGGCACCGCGAGCACGCAGGTAGGCATCGTCGATGCGGGCGAATCGCGCCTGCAACTCAGCGCCGACAACCTGCACGGCCCACTCGGCGTTGCGTAGATCATCATTGATCTGCGCTCGTATGGGGTTCAGGAAGCCATGATCGTCGAGGATCATCTTCTGGGCGTCGAAGATCTGAGCAATGCCCTCGCCTACCTCACGGCCGGCAAGTTGTTCGACATCGAGAAGCTCGCGCCGCACCCTCTCGATGGCGGCGTCCAAACGGGCCATTTCGGCGGCGGACGCGGACGGCGCCAGCGTCAACTCGGGCACCTCGCCAACGCCGCGCTCGACGACCAGCGCGGTTCCGATCGCCACGCCTGGAGATACACCGATGCCTTCGCGTAGCATCGAGTCCACTTGGCTACTCCTCGCCGAAGCGGCTAGCCACCAACTCCGCCAGCGTTGTCAACGCGTCATCCTCGTCGCCGCCATCCGCTATGACCAGGATGCGGCTGCCCTGCGGAGCCGCCAGTAGCAACACGCCAATGATGCTCTTGCCGTTGACCGTCATGGCATCCTTGCCGACCTGAATATCGCAACCGAACTGGGTAGCGCAGCGAACAAACTTGGCGGCTGCCCTGGCATGAAGGCCCAGCTTGTTGCGGATCTCTAGTTCCTTCTGAACCATCGGCTTCCCGTTAGTGCGGATTGGCTGGTGCGCATGATCACAGCCGTTCCTTCGCGGACAAGACCTCGCTGGCCACGCAAAGGCTGTTCTGGCCCCGGTCCCGTACCTGGGCAGTCACCTCGGCGAGGCTTCCCATGCTGCCCTGCAGGTTAGTTAACTTCACCAACATCGGCAGATTCACGCCGGCGAGAATCTCCACCCGGTCGGTCTCCAGAAACGACAAGCAGACGTTGGTCGGCGTGCCTCCGAACATGTCCGTGAAGATCAATACGCCGTTGGCGCAGTCCAACGATTCGATGGCTTGCTGCACCAGGCGCCGGGCCTCTTCCACCGGCACATCCCAGTCGATCGAAACTGCCCGGATCGCATCTGTCGGTCCGACGATTCTCTGCGTCGCCGCGAGCAACTCTGTGGCAAGGCCGCCGTGAGTGACAATCACCGCGCCCACGGGCGATCCGGCGGGAGCCTGGCGATTCATCGGCGCACACCACTCGCTTCACCTTCCAGGTCGGTGTGGGTAACCGTCGCGGTGTATCCCTTCCTGCTCAACATCTCGTTCACCATGCATGCCATCGCCACCGATCGATGCCTGCCGCCCGTGCAGCCAAAGGCGACGGTGAGATACGTCTTGCCCTCGGCGGCATACTCGGGCAGTAGAAACGACAACATGCCTTCGACGTGGTCGAGGAAACGCTTCGTAGCAGGTTGCGATTCTACAAACTCCCGTACCGGACTGTCCAAGCCGCACTGCGGCCTCAACTCGGTGTCGTAGTACGGATTGGGCAAGAACCGCACGTCGAACACGAGGTCGGCGTTTTGCGGTACGCCACGACGAAAACCGAAGCTCGAGAGCGTGATGCTCAGAGGTTGACTTTCCTGCTGGCCGAAATGCCGCACCAAGAACTCGCGTAGCGCGCGGACGCTGTAGCCCGTGGTGTCAATCACGTCGTCCGCCAGATCCCGGATCGGCCCCAGCAACTCTCGCTCAGCGTGAATGCTGCCAATCACGCCCTGGTTCGAAGCTACCGGGTGCGGCCGCCGCGTCTCCGAGAACCGCTGCACCAACGTAGGATCATCCGCGTCAAAGAACAACAGTCGCGCGCTCGGTTCGCGTTCGCACAGCGACTCCCAGGCCGGCGCGAAGTCGTGCAGGAAGCCGCCCGTCCTCGCGTCGACCGCCAGCGCCGTGCGCTCGAGGCCGGACGCCGCGCGCTGGCAGAGACCGACGAAGGTATTCATCAGGGGCGGCGGCAGGTTGTCGACGCAGTAGTAGCCGATGTCTTCGAAAGCCCTCAACGCGCTGCTCTTGCCGGCCCCCGACATGCCGGAAATCACAACGATACGATCGCTCACTCGAGGTCTCCTTCATCAACATCGAAACGGTCAACCGGGAACTGCGGGTTCGCGATCGCGGCCTGGAGCCGCTCCTCGATCTCGGCTGCCGGGTGCAGCCCCTTGAGCCGTAGCAACAGCGATCGAGCCGCCACCTCGACGATATTTGCCAAGGAGCGGCCCGGCACTACGGGAATGCGCACCACCGGAATCTCGACGCCGAGCAGCTCGGTGAACTCCTGGTCGAGACCCAGCCGCTCACAGTCGCCGCCCGAGTGCCCGTGCTGCAGGTCTACCACCATCTCGAGCCGCTTCCGTTGACGCGTCGCACCGACGCCAAACAAATGCGCGATGTTGATAATGCCGAGACCGCGCACCTCCATATGGTTGCGCACGAGCTTCGGACCTCGACCGACAAGAACCTCGCCGTGCCGGCACTGCACCTCGACGATGTCATCGGAGACCAGTCGGTGCCCCCGCATCACCAGATCGAGCGCGCACTCGCTCTTGCCGATGCCCGACGGACCGCGAATGAGCACCCCGACGCCCAGCACATCGAGCAGAACGCCGTGAACCGTGCTCTTGGGAGCGAAATGCGCGTCGAGCAGATGGTTGAGCCGATCGATGAAGATCGACGACATCAACGGGCTGAACAGCAGCGGGACATCCCGTTCTTCGCACAGCTCGATCAACTCGGGCGGTACCGTCAGCCCTTTGGTGACGGCGATGCAGGTGATGTCGTGGTCGAAGATCGGCTCCAACACGGAGCGTCGCTCCGCACTGTCCATCTCTGTCAGATAGGTGATCTCCGACTGACCGAATACCTGCACCCGACCGGGATGAATGAAGCCGGTGTAGCCGGCCATCGCGAGCCCGGGCTTCTGGATGCGCTGGTGGGTGATCTGGCCGTCGAGCCCGGCCTCTCCGGCGAGCAGCTCCAGCTCCAACAGCTCCTTACCACCCTCCAGCAGTTCCCGGGCGGGAACGGTCGGTTTGGGTTTGGCTGGCGGTTCGCTCACTTCAGCTCCGGGGTCAACAGCAAGAAATCAGGCCCCTTCACCAGCGGCCATCTCGGGCGCCGCGCCCCCCTTACGACGGCCTTCCAGCCGCTTGTCGTGAGCCTTCTGCACCTGCGTCTCAACGCGTTGCAGGACGTCCCGGGCAACCTCCGCGACGTCGTGCCCCTCACCGCGCCCCGCGAATCTTCCCTCCGGACTGTTGAGCACGACCTCGAGGTCGAGGCGCTGATGCGTCGGCCCCTCGTAAGTCACCACCACGTGAGCATCCGCCGGATCGCGCAGAATGCGACCGAGCTTGCTCAGATGGTTCTCGATCCGCGCCTGCAGGCCGTCAGCCAGCGGCTCTCCCCGGAAGGTCCAATCGATGTTCATGTTGCCCCTTGCCCCCTCATGATTGAGAACTCGGTCAGCCGATACGGCGCCGAGCCTTGGAAGCCGGAATGTGCAATTCCTCACGGTACTTCGCCACAGTCCGTCGCGCGATCCGTAATCCCCCCTCCTCGAGGCTCGTCGCCACCGCCGCATCCGATAGCGGTTTGCGCGAGTCCTCCGCCTCGATCAGCTTGCGAATCTTCTCCTTCACACTCACCGACGAGACCTCCGATCCACTGGCGTGGCCGAGGCCACTGTGAAAGAAGAACCTCATCTCGAAAATACCCTGCGGCGTGTGCATGTACTTGCCGTTGACGACGCGCGAGACCGTCGACTCGTGCATCTCGATATCTTCGGCCACGTCGCGCAGAATCATTGGCCGCAACGCCGTGACCCCATGCTCCATGAATGCCGCCTGGTGCGCGACGATGCTCTCCGCGACCTTGGCGATCGTGCGCTGCCGCTGCCCATATGACTTGATGAGCCAGAGTGCGGACCTCAGTTTCTCCTGCAAGTACTCGGAGGCCTCGGCCGAGATACCGCTATCCGGGCTGAGCATCTTGCGATAGAGGCGCGAAACTCTGAGCTTCGGCAGGCCGTCGTCGTTGACGGTGACGATCCATTCGTTGCCGTCCTGCTTGATGTAGACATCGGGAATGATGTACCGCGGCGACTCGTCCGAAAACGGCTGACCGGGCTTCGGGTTCAGCTCACGGATGATCTCCATGGCGGCCGCGACATCAGCAAGCCGGACGTGCATCGCCCGCGCGATCTCCTTGAAACGATACGCCTGTACGGCGTCGAGATGATCCCGCACCAACGCAACTGCCGGATCCTCGTCGAGGCCGAGGTGTTCCAACTGCAGGAACAAACACTCCCCCAGGTCGCGCGCGCCAACGCCAGGCGGATCGAGCGACTGCACGGTGGCAACCGCGCGCTCCACCTCCATCGGCATCCATCCGCCCATGGCGGCCACCTCTTCGACACTTGCGCGCATGTAGCCGTCATCGTCGAGGTTGCCGAGAACGGCCTGCACTATGTCGCCGTTGCCTTTCAGCTCGGTCATCTCGAGCTGCCACATCAGATGGTCGAGCAGACTTGGCGTTGCTGTGAGCGTTGCCTCGAAGGTGGGCCCGTCATGCTCCTCGCGCATGTTCGGCGTGCTCGGCTGAGAGTCGAACAGCTTCTCGAACATGGCCTCCGCGTCAAAGGTATCGACAACCTCGTCCGCGCCGTCCGCCGCGGGTTCCGTGGGCTCGACAGGTTCGACAACCTCCTCCTCGGCCTCGGCAGCCACCCCGTCCGCACTGTCTTCGAGAATCGGGTTCTCGACCATCTCCTGCTGTAGCGTCTGCTCCAGCTCCAGCTTGTTCAGCTGTAGCAGTTTGATCGCCATCTGCAGCGCCGGCGTCATCACCAGGCGCTGTGACAGGCGCTGCGTGAGCTTTTGCTGAAGTGCCATGGCTGCTAGTAGAGGCTGAAGGACTCGCCTAGGTACACCTTGCGTACCTTCGGGTCCTTTTCCAGTTCGGCAGGAGGGCCGGATCGGAAGATCTTGCCGTCAGCGATGATGTAGGCGCGGTCGGTGATGCGAAGCGTCTCGCGAACGTTGTGATCGGTCACGAGCACGCCGATACCGCGCTGCCTCAGCTCGCCAACGAGCTGTTGAATGTCTGCGATCGCGATCGGATCGATGCCTGTGAACGGTTCGTCGAGCAGGAGAAAGGACGGATTCGTGGTCAGCGCCCTGGCGATCTCCACTCGACGCCGCTCGCCTCCCGACAGCGTGTAGGCACGATGGTCCGCCAGATGAGTGAGCCCGAGTTCCTTGAGCAGGATCGCGCAACGGCGCCGTCGTTCCTGGCCAGTCAGGCGAAGGCCCTCGAGGATCGCCATCAGGTTCTCCTCGACGGTCAGCCGGCGGAAGACGGACGGTTCCTGTGGAAGGTAGGAAATGCCGTGCCGACGGGCGCGAATGTACATCGGCTCCCGCGTGATATCGGCGCCGCCGACCTCAATACGCCCCGCCTCCGGTCGCACCAGGCCGACCACCATATAGAAGGAGGTGGTCTTGCCGGCACCATTCGGGCCCAGCAGCCCGACTACTTCGCCCTGGCCGATGTCCAGGTCCACACCGTCAACGACTCGACGGCCACCGTAGGCCTTGACGAGACCGGCGACCTGCAGCCGCCTCAGCGGTGCCCGTCGACTCGCGCCTGGCTCGATGACGGCGCTGGGCTCAGCCATTCGTCGAGACCGGGCCGATGCACGACACCGTGCGGAAACCTGAAACACTCATGCACGTATCGTACCAACATGGCGAAGTCGGGGTCAACTTCAAAACTTTTCCATATTGTCCGAATTTCTCGTTTATCTATCGACAGTTACGATCTGAACGGCGAGCGCAATCCCCTAATCCACCAAAAAAAGAGAACGGCTCCGGCGAGACTACCTCGCGGAGGAGTCCCGCTGCACCACGCTCGTCGTCGCGCGGCCATCTTCGGTCGATTCAATCACGATGCCATCGCCTGAATAGCTGACGCGCAACTCCTCGTTGCTGCGATACTCCGCCGGCGGCTCCACTCCCTCGTACACAAAAAACGCCGGCTCCTCGTCGTCTCCGGCGAGCCGGAGATCACGGGTGCTCATCGAATACTCGAGCTCCACACCGCTCCCCCTGGCCCGGTCATCCTCGAATTCCACTCCCGTCTGGGCGCTGATCTGGTTCCACTCGCCGCTCTCGTCCACCAGCACGACCATGGTCTCGGCGCCGATCCGCCGCGACGCCTGCCTGAACTCCGCGTCGCCGGCGACGCGGACCTCTGAGGTGGATTCCTCCACCAGCAAGTTCTCGGCTGTCACGGTCACAAAATCCGATGCAGCGCCGGAAACAGCCACTAGCTCCACGTTACCGCGTGCTCGCAATCTCCCTGGTTCGCTCTCCATCAGCAGATCGTCGGCTACCAGCGACTGCGTCTGCCAGACCACCTCGACCTGCCCCCACATGCGCAGCCCCCCATCGCGGTCAACCTTCGCGCGTCCGGCCCGCAACTGCACCGCCTGGGCATCGCCGAACAGCGCGGCGGCCGCGGCCAGATAAGCGCCCCCGATCGTGCCCGCCACCTGCCCGATCGCCTCGAGACTGCCGTCCGGGTATAGCCGCATCTGGGCGGCCGCGAGACTGAACTCCGCCGCGTCGACGCGCGGCGCCATCTCGCCGCTGAGCACCCATGCCCCCGTCTCGGGATCGAGGTTGGCATGCCCCGCCTGCAGGCTGCGGCCGTCGATCGAGAGCGCGATGCCCTGCGGCCACGTTCCTCTTCGCATCACGCCGTCTACCCATCCGAGCACCAAGCGTTCGCCTTCGAAATTGCGCTCGTACCCTTCCGCGGTCGCCAGCGCCGCCCGCACCCCGCCGCCCGCTTCGAGACTCTCTATCTCGTTGTCGGCCACGTTGAGCAGCAGATCTTCGGCGCTGAGCCCGCTGAGCGTCCCGGAGCCCCGCTGCGG